>DATFKV010000315.1:0-8167 GCA_035268465.1 Cryomorphaceae bacterium
CTATTGGCAATTTTTTTGGGTTTTGACTACCTCGCTTCCTACTTTCAGGCTGTCCCCGATTTTAATCCGAAAAATCCGCCTGCCAGAGCAGTGAAAGTAGTTTCCCAAAATGTAAAGCTCTTCGCTTGGTACAACTGGGGAGAAAATATCGCATTACGCGATAAAATGATGCGGAAACTGGAAAAAACCGAAGGAGATATCTTTTGTTTCCAAGAGTACTTTCACAATACGGGGCCGGGAGTTTTTGAAACGAAGGAACTACTCAGGTTAACTTTGAGCACACCCTACGTGCACGACGAGTACACTGCCCAAGTGGGGAAAGATCAGCACTACGGAATTGCGATATTCAGTAAGTTCCCGATTGTCAATCGCGGTCAAATTAGATTTCACGGAGAAAAAAACAACAACATGTGCATCTACATTGATGTAGTGGCATATGGCGATACGATCAGAGTGTACAATATGCACGCGGCATCCATTCGCTTTAGCGATTCCCAGTACGCTTTTGTAAAAGAACTGAACAGCGAGAGCGAGAAAACCAAGGTAGAGCTGGACGATGCCCTCGGTATTGCAGAGAGGTTAGCCGGAGCTTATATCAGAAGAGCCAAGCAGGTAGAAAAGGTCAAGGCACATTCTTCACAAAGTCCATATCCGGTGGTCATTTGCGGCGACTTTAACGATACGCCCGTTTCCTATAGCTATGCCACGATTTCAGATGGTTTGGTGGACACTTTTCGCGAAAGCGGCGGCATAGGAATCGGCAGCACCTATCTCGGAGCTTTCCCCTCATTTCGGATCGATTATATTTTCCATTCACCCGATTTGGAATCAGCGGACTACACGCGCTATGAAGAAGGGGTTTCCGATCACAATGCGATTAGTTCGTTGGTTTGGATTAAAAAAGAATAAGTCCGTACGAAAGTCCGGGAACGACTCAGTATTTTGAAAAAGTAGCGCTGAGTTCACAGAGAAAAATCGAAGTTTAAAGCACAAAACAAGAGATCACAAAGGATCGCAGAGCGATCAATGAAAGTACAACGGCTGGTTCTCATCAAAACGCTTCGTCATGGATCCCGCTTCACGGCGGGACGTTCCTCTGCATCATTTTATGATACTCACTTTTTTGTTGACTGTTTCACCTGCGACCTCTGCGCCTTCTCTGCGGCTCCGCGTTCACCCGAGGTGTAGATTTTATTGCCTTTCAACGCAGAGGCGGGAAGGTTGCGCTGAGAGCGCTGAGCCTCAAAAGAACATGGACTTTCTCTATTTTCAATGGTTTTTTTTCGATTCACCGTTGAGGCTTTGTTAAATAATCCTCACTCTGCAATTTCAGCGCCATCTCTTTCACTGTACTTCTCAAAAAAGACACACTAATATCCTATTTACAATAGTACAACTACTTGATTCTGACCCGTCGCAAGTCAAGGACATTCATCGGATTGGCATCCAATCCTGAAACATCTTTGGAGACAAACCGCATCACCACATCGTAGTAAAGCGGCACAATCGGCGCTTGCGACATCATCAGGCTATCCATTTCACGGTAGAGTCTTGCCCGTTTTTTCGGATCGATTTCGCTCAGTGCTTTTCGATACAGTTCGTCAAATGCGGGACTGTCGAAATGGGTGTAATTCGGACCGCTCGGGCTCTTGTTTTCCGAATTGAACAAAGCCATGAAATTCTCGTCGTCGGGATAATCCGCCAGCCATGACTTGCGAAAGAACGGCAAGTTTCCTTTCGAGGTGCTTTCCCGATGTACCGAGGCGGGTAGTACATCCACCTTTATTTCGATACCAAATTCGCTGAGCTGATGCTGGGCGTATTCGCAAAGATCAACATAGTCAGAAGTGGTGCTTAAGGTCAATTCGGGGAGTCCTTCACCACCGGTGTATCCCAAGCGATTGAGAATGGCTCTGACAGAATCGGGGCGGTAGCTGTACCCCGCGCTTTCATCATACCCAGGCATTCCCTTCGGTATAAAACCACCGTGGGCAGGCGTGTAGACGTTATTTCTCAGGTAGCGCACCATGGCGTCGCGATCGATGGCGTAATTCACCGCCCGACGGAGGTCGGGGTTGAGCCAGGGACTGCCTTCCATGAGCGAATCACTGATCTGAAAACCGAAGTAATCGGTCTTCAAGAACGGATGTTTTTGCAAGTAGAAATCGTCCGCATAGATTGGATTCAATTCACCGTTTGCCGTGATGAGTTCATCCTTGTAGCTGGCGTGAAGCCCTGACATAAAGTCGAAATTACCCTTGAGAAAATCCAGGTAAGCCGCACTTTTATCGGGAATGAATGAGACCGCCACCGCATCCAAATAAGGCAATCTCTCCCCTGCTGTGTCTACTTGAAAATACCTTTCGTTTTTATGAAGTGCCAACCGGGAATTCTCAATCCAGAAATGAAATTTGAACGGTCCCGTTCCAACCGGATTGCTACGGAAATCGTCCCCGTACTTCTCGATAGCCTCACGTGGAATGACCGAGCAGTACTTCATCCCGAGCAAGCCCAAAAATGGCGGAAACGGACGGCTCAAGCGAATCTCCAACGTGGTATCATTGATAGCCTCAAAAGGGTTTGATGCACTTACGTTGCTGAAAACCCAAGCTCCGGGAGTCGTTTTCACGGGATCGATAATTCGCTCAAAACTGTACACAAAATCGCTTGCCACTACCCTTCTGCCTTGGCTTCCGGGAAAGATTTCACTATCGTGAAAAAACACATCTTTTCGCAGGAAAAAGCGGTAAACGGTTCCCGAAGAATCCACATCCCATGTGCGGGCAATGGCGGGCTGCACTTGCAGAGAATCGTCAATTTCTACCAAACCGTTGAAAAGGAAATTGCACGCCCAGAGATTTTCGAGATTGCGACTCTGCGCCGGGTCGAGGGAAGAAATGCCCGCCGATTCGTTGTAGCGGAATACCATCTTGTCGGGATGGTCGTGCTCAGTGGCGCAGCCGGCAAGAAACAAGAGACTTATAAAGATGATCCTTCTCATTGGTGCAAATTAAGCACCTTTTGTAACGGCGAAATTGGAAATCAATTTTCGTTTCCCACAGACTTATCTTCAATCAGGCAGATCCATCTCTTTTGGAAGCCAAACTCTTTTGCTTTCTCGACATCCCTGCCCATGTAGATGTCGATTTTCCTCCGGTGGCGGTGGTGCATCTTGTCTTTTACCAAGAAGGTGTCTCCTTCGAAACCTTCTATTAGAACCCGAGCATTTTCTACCAGACCGCTGTCCAACAGATCTCTCGAAATGGCGATGGCTTTCATCCCGGGCTTCAGGGTATCACCCCAAGCGGCAATATTTCCTGCCGTGCCGGGACGGGTTTGATAAGGCAGGCTGTTATAGGCAGTAGCGGAGACTTTGAAGCATTTCAAGGTTTCTTTGGGAGGATCGTCGCTACAGGCGATGAGAACTAAAAAACCAATCGGCATTATTTTCTTCATGGAGAGTTGAATATCAAAAAAAGAACGGAAAAAGAACGATACATGTTCAATAACACTTAATTGAGAAAAATTTCAAGCCTTCAGAATCGTCTATCCCGCAGAAATCCTTTGGATGTGTCAGAGCTTTTCGGGTACCACCACCTTCACGGTCTCTCCTTTTTGGAAGAGGTCACCGGCTTTCTTTTGATTGATCAAAAGGGTAATGGCTTCACTCCATTCAGCTTTCGTTCTTTCGATCAATGCTGCGACGCTCTCATTTTCTCGGGCACGCACCAATTTGAGGGTGGAGACTTCAATGGTTTGAATGTCTGCTTGATTGAGATTGCTCAAGCTGTAAATGATTTTTTCCATTTTGGATTGATCCTTCGTAGTGCTGACAGCCAAAAAGCTAAAAAGGAGGCTATCCTGTTTCACCCACGTTCTGGCGCCGTAATACATATCCTCTCCCGACTGTTCCTTAAAAGCGACAATATGTCCGATTTTCTCGCCGACGGAAATGGGCTTCGAACCGATAACGGCATCCTTGAGGTAAGGATTGAGTTCTTCGAGGTATTTGTTGGCCGCCGCCGTTGGGTTGACATCGGTTTCCTCGTAGGTCACGCGCATGTACTCCTTGTTCTCGATACTGGCTCCCGCAATGAGGTTTCCCATAAAACCGCATTCCCAATCTTCGGGAAAAACGAGTTTAAATCGATCCGTGGGGTTTAAGAAAGTCTGTTTGACAAAAACGCCGTGAGAGGGGTCGCTACCGGCTAGGGCTCCGTCAAATTTCTGCGTAAAGTTATTCGCCAAATACTCTCTTTCTCCTTTTTCAAGTTTTGGCTGAATCTTTTCAATTTTGGCAACTCGCTTCGCGGTCATGGGATGGGTGGCGTACCGATTTTTCTCTTCGGCGGCACCCAACATTATTTCGCCGTACTTGCCGATTCGCGACAGAATACTCTTCAACGCTTCGGGATCGTATCCCGCTTTGGCGGCGATTTCCAACCCTTCGAGATCGGCTTCCGTTTCTTGGCGACGGTTGTAAGAGGCGTGGGTGAGTTGGCTGATTTGCCGAAACGGCGAATTGATGGCATTTCCGATATTCTCGTCGACCACGGCACCGATGATCGCCCCGGGGATTTGAAGAATGGCGGGAATGATTCCTCTTCGATTCGACTTGATCACGTGACGGTTTTTGGCATGAATGATCTCATGCGCCATAATGCACGCCAGCTCATCTTCCGATTCAAGCAAGGGAAACATTCCCGTGGTGATGTAGAGGTGGCCGCCGGGAATGGAGAATGCATTGGGGTCGGGCGTTGCCAAAATGGTGTATTGGTAATCGAAAAGCGGCTCTTCCAATTGAGACGTCAGTTTGTCTCCTACTGCTTTGATGTAAGCTGTCAGCTCTTGATTGTCATATATCCCCACTAGCGTTTCCACATATTCGGAATACTGTTTACCGAGAGCGATGTCTTTTTGGAGGTTTTGGGCCGGCAGAGAGGCAGCGGCAAGAAGAAATAAGACTAAAATTCGTTTTTGCATTCGATTGCAAAAATAGTTGAATTATCGTGTCTTTAGGAACTTGGCTTCTGCTTCGAGGTGATGGTTTCGGATTTACCGCAGAACCCGAACTATCGAAATAGATCATCAAGGGTTTGGTGAGGTTCGGTTTTACCGCAGAGCCCGCGGAGGTGGCGCAAAGAACGCTGAGAAATCCTCGTGGCATTTAATTGGTCACACCAGCCCCGGAGGGTCGGCTCATCGAAAATTCGGGTGCAACTCGATGTAAAACTTCTCCACATTTATGAACGCCGGAGGCGTGACTCTCTCGATTCTCTGCGGACTCCCCGACTTCTCATTTTTCTCTGCGAAGACCCTAATTATCGAAGTAGCTCAACAAGGGGTTGGTGAGGTTCGGTTTTACCGCAGAGCCCGCGGACGTGGCATAAAGAACGCTGAGAAATCGTCGTGGCATCCAAATGGTCGCACCAGCCCCGGAGGGGCGGCTCAACAAAACATCGGGGGCAACCCGATGTAAAACGCCTACACATTTATGAACGCCGGAGGCGTGACTCTCGTCTCTGCGGACTCCCCGTCTTCTCATTTTTCTCTGCGAGAACCCGAACTATCGAAATAGATCATCAAGCGGTTGGTGAGGTTCGGTTTTACCTCAGAGCCCGCGGACGTGGCATAAAGAACGCTGAGAAATCCTCGTGGCATCCAAATGGTCGCACCAGCCCCGAAGCAGTGACTCTCTAGGTTTTGTTTTCCGGGCGATTCTGCCAAATGCTGATGTACTGCCCCGTCGCCATTTTTCGAGCCTGGGCTTTGGCTCGCTCTGCCAACGGGCCGGTAAAATTTTCATCAATGGTTTCGAGCCATAACTGAAGCCAATGCGCAAAATGATCTTGCGCTATCGTATGCTTCGAAGCTCGGTCCACATCAATATGTTTTTGAGAGGGACTTCCTCTGAACTGCGTTCCACCGAGGAGCTTCATCTCCCAAAAATCGGTGAGCTTGGACAAATGCGGAGGCCACTCATCTTCTGCGATGTGTTTATTAAAAATAGGGCCGAGCATCTCGTCTTCTCTGATCTTCGCGTAAAAAGCGTTAACGAGATCAGCGATGTCTTCCTTAGTGGTGAGGGTTTTCATAAAAAAAGAATCAGGAATTTTGAACGACCTTCTCGACGCGCTCAGATTGATCGAGCTTGTTCAAGCTAAGTCTGACTATACTTGATTTTTTTGCCAGCAGATCGTGTGGAACACCTCCCTCAAGTGTGATGATATCCCCCGGTTTGAGTGGGTGTGTTTCACCGTTAACCCCAAAATCTATCTCGCCCTCCAGCAGGTGGACGATGATCGGAAAGGGCGTTTGGTGTTCTTTCATGGATTTTCCTTCACCTAATTGAATTCTTATTTCCTTGGAAAAGGAAGTTTCCAAAATGACTTTGGTTTGGACTTTTTCGGGGTTAGGCTCTAAGCCTTCGAGAAAAGAATGAATTTTCATAAAGTAAATGATTTAAGTGCTGACCAATGTGCTCCATCAAATTCGGACATAATAGCCGAAATAAAGCCAAAAGCCGTGATCACTCATTGCCTCAAAAGCCTTGCCATATCGATATTCCAAACCCAACTCGAAGGCGTTCTCATTTGGTGCCAGATAGCCGAGTGTCGGAGTTGTTCTGAGCTCGTTCTCAAAGCCCGCTTGAAACCGAGCCAAGTATTCCAAAGTAGATTTGAAGTAGAGTTCGTTGGGGTCTACTTGGGTGCCGAAAAGCGGGACTTCTGCTCCCAGTCGGTAGCGTAAACGCAGTTCGAAAGCCTCATCGGGATCCCAGGTTTGATCGGCCTTAATTCGATGGGCGAAGCGTATAGTGCTGAGTGGTTGAGTGAAAGAAACCTGTTGCATCAGGCGATGAATGACGCGTCCCGACTCAAAACGAATCATATAGCCTCCCGCCACTTTGGTATTGGCCGAGAGCTTATTGGCCAAAACCACTTCCGCATCCTGTCGTTCAAATCGGTACGCGGTATTCAAATTTTCACCATTGAAAGCCCCGGTTTGAAAAATCAAGCGATTATCGAGTTTTGCGTTTATGCTGTAATTGGAATTGAGTTTCGCGTTGAGGTTTAAAACGGGAGTTGCCCCAAAGCGGTAAACATCCTGTGCGCTCAGCCTTCCGGCAAAAAGCAGTACTGCCACGGATATGACTTGAAGCTTTCTCAAAAGATCAGAATATCGCTTGACTGTTCCACGATTCTTTGCTGTCTCATCAACTCGCCGGTTTGATCGAAAAGCAATTCGTAATAATTCTTTTCGTTACCAACTTTTCCTTTGATCACGATTTCAAAATTTTCCTCCACCCCATCTGCGGCGTATTCTTTATTGATGGATTCGATCACCTCTATTTCCGAGCCAATCCATTGTCGCTGAACTTTCTTGATCTTCCATCGATCAAAATTCCGCTCCAAAATCACGCTGATCTTTTTCATGGTTTCGACGGGAATCTCGGATTCGTCGATTTCCAGCTCCACGTCTTGAAGCTTTCCCGTCTCGTCGAACTCGATGCTGTATCGCTTTACGTTTTGTTTGAATTTTGCTTCCGTGCTCGTCCCGTCTTCACTCTCCTCTCGATACCATTTTACCCTTGTTTTCTCTTCGAGAAATTCGGATTGATGGATAAAAACGCACGCATTTTCTGCAATGGTATCCTTTTTAATGCGGTATTCTCTCTCGTATTTTACCTGTGACAAACACGTGCCAGTCGAGAAAAATGCAAAGCCGATCAAAGCGATTTTGAGTACATTCCTCATAGGCCAGCAAATATAATGGAAACATGGTCTCCTTCATTTCCCAAATGTGAAAACCATCGTACCTTTGCGGCATGCTTCAATTCAAGAAGGTAGCCTTTTACACACTGGGCTGTAAGCTTAATTTTTCGGAAACCAGCACCATTGCGCGACAGCTGCAGGATGCAGGCTATGGACGTGTGGCGTTTGAGGACGATCCCGATGTGTTTATCATCAACACCTGCTCGGTGACGGACAATGCCGATAAGAAGTGTCGGTCGGTGGTGAGAAAGGCTTTGCGAATCAACCCCGAGGCGGTGGTGATTGTAATCGGTTGCTACGCCCAGTTAAAGCCTGCCGAAATCGCCGAGATTCCCGGTGTAAATCTGGTGCTTGGAGCCGAAGAAAAATTCAATGTCGCGGAATATCTGGAG
>DATFKV010000316.1:0-11200 GCA_035268465.1 Cryomorphaceae bacterium
TCTAAAGATGCTAAGAAGCAAGTCGATAAGCTTTCTAAGAGCACGAAAAAACACGTAGATGAAATACGTAGTGCGGCAGAAGAAAGCGTGAATGATATCACGAAATCCGTTAAGGAAACGGCGAGCAAAATAACCAACGGGGTTAAGTAATTTGGGACTTTTGAGAATTATCAAACTACCCCAAGGCGGCTGATTTAATAACCGGCCGCCTTTTTTTCACCTTATTCAGGCTCATTTTTATGGATATTCTAGACAGAACGGAAGCCCTTGTAGACGATTTCAAACGCTATCTATCCACTCGCATCGAACTATTTAAATTGGAAACTCTCGACACGTCATCGGAAATCGGTGCGGGTGTGGTTAGCCGAATCATTGTTTCTATTGCGGCTATTTTTGCACTACTCTTTCTGAGCGTATGGGCAGCCCTTTATCTCTCGATGACCCTAGGCGTTCCCTACATAGGCTTCGGGATTGTCGGCGGATTTTACACTCTCATTTTTCTCATTTTGCTGATAGGACGAAAATCAGTTCTGGAAAAACCCATACGGAATGGTATCATTTCAAGTGCTGAATCGGGAGAAAAGGAAGAAATACATTCAGACAAAGACCTTTATCAGACGCAAAATACCGAGACATGAAAAAAATGACTCCAAGTGAGAACCTTCGGATGAAAATCGCTGAGCTCAAAGTAGAAAAAGAAATTCAAGAGCAAGAGCTCAGTGCTTCTATAGAGGCAATTAAGGAGAGTTTCAATCCCTTTTCAATCGCCAGGAGTGGACTGCAAAACTTGATTGTAAACCCTGACACTCGTGCCGGAGCAACCGGTGCTGCCTTAAATTTTGGCACCCGATTTTTGGCTTTTAAAGTACTCCGACGTTTCGGTGGTGTATACGGTGCCGTAGCCGCCGCAGTGGTTGGAAACCTCTCCAATCAATACGTTCAAAAATCTTCTCCAAAAGTTCTTAAGGCGCTCGGGAAATTGTTCAAGAAAAAGAAACGCCTTAACAGCCATGAAATTGCAGAAGTAGAAGAAGTAACAACGAACATTTAATAGATCGCAGAAGTATGTTGATTGCATTTTTATTGGGATCTTTCAAACGATGTGAAATTTTCCTTACCGGTCAGCCTATAAACTGATGAAATGATCTGAGTCAAACACAAAATTATGGACAGTGCCGGACAGTGCCCTCCGAATCGGAGGCATTGGATTGCACAGAAATCCAACCGGGTGCTTCGGCTCCGCTCAGCCACCTTAGATCATTTAGACAATGTCAAAACTGAAGGTTCTCGTCTTTATGATTGAATTCTCTTCTCTGACCTCTCCTCTCTGATATTTGTCATCTCTTCTCTGATCTCTGACCACCTCTCCTCTCTAACATCTGTCATCTCTTCTCTGACATCTGACCTCTTTTCTCTGATATCTGACCTCTCTTCTCTGACATCTGACCTCTCCTCTCTGATCTCTGTCATCTGATCTCTAATCTTTCATTACGTGGTATACACCGAATTGAACAAGACGTAATCTGTAGACAAATCGGCTCCCCAGCCCTTGGCGGCAGCATCACCATTATTGAGATCCAGCTTGATGACAAGATGCGCTGCACGCAATAACTTCTTCATGAAGTTGCGGTCGTACTCTTGGGGTATTCCTTTTTCCAAAACCTTAACCTGTGAATTTTCATCACCCAAATAAAGGTCGGTAGAACGGTAATCAAAGGGGACGTTGGCATTACCGGCTGCACAAACTATGCGGCCCCAGTTGGGGTCTCTTCCAAACATAGCCGCTTTTACGAGAGTAGAGTCAAAAACGGCACGTACCAAAGCACGCGCAGTTTCTTCGTCAGGTGCATTAATGGCTTCATAAGTGATGAACTTAGAGGCGCCCTCACCATCCGATACGATGAGCTTCGCCAGGTGAATCATCATCTCTTCCAGCTTTTCGCGAAAAGCTTTATAGCCTTTGTCGCGCTTGGTTTTCATTACCTCGTTTTCAGCCTTCCCATTGGCGAGAACGGCCACCACATCGTTGGTGCTGGTGTCTCCGTCAACTGTGATCATGTTAAACGATTTGTCGGCTAGTTCTTCAACGGTTCGCTGCAAAAGCTTTGGCTCGATTGCAGCATCTGTCACGATAAACGCCAGCATGGTTCCCAATTTTGGGTGAATCATTCCCGACCCTTTAGCGATGCCGGCCATGTTCACTTCGTATCCGTCCACATCAAATTCCAAAAAGCCTTCTTTCGCAAAGGTATCCGTGGTAAGAATGGCGTTGGCCGCGAAAGAACCTGCGTTTGACTTAGAGGTGAGGTTACTGACATTTTCGCGAATCCCCTTGGTAATTTCCTCGGTGGGAAATGGCTCACCGATCAATCCCGTAGAGGCTACCAGCACCAATTCGGGATCGATGTTCAGCTCCTCTCCCAAGGTTTTCGCCATAGCTTCGGCGCCTTTGTACCCTTCGGGCCCGGTGCAGGCATTTGCGTTTCCGGCGTTCACCACAATGGCCTGCGCCCTCCCATCTGCCATGTATTTTCTGGCGAGCTTTATGGGTTCGGCAGCCAC
Source organism: Cryomorphaceae bacterium (assembly GCA_035268465.1). Lineage (GTDB taxonomy): Bacteria > Bacteroidota > Bacteroidia > Flavobacteriales_D > Cryomorphaceae > JAKVAV01. The sequence goes on from DATFKV010000316.1 coordinate 2,563, forward strand.
CTTATTTAAGGTGAAAACAGCACCTACAGAGGCGGGCACCTCAGAATAAATAATGGCCAAGTCCCGTCTCATGGATTTGATACCCGTGTGGGCGCCCCAGCATTTTATTCCTCTTACGTTTGTTATGTTTTTTATCATGGTTTCGTTATGGTTGAACGGGAACTTGATTCAATCCCGCAGTTTCGGAAAGCCCCAACATGAGATTCATGTTCTGTACGGCTTGTCCCGCAGCGCCTTTTACCAGATTATCGATGACGGAGATCACGATGATGTTCCCCGTACGTTCATCATAGGTTGAAAAAATATCGCAATAATTCGTCCCGCGCACATCTTTAATCGAAGGAGCCTCTCGGCGCAGTCTGATAAAAGGTTGGTCTGCATAATGCTTTTCAAAAGCTTCGTGTACTGCTTCCTCGGTGACTTTACCGACAGGTCGCAGGTAGCTAGTGGCAAGTATTCCTCGGTCGACGGGCAAGAGGTGAGGCGTGAATTGCACCGATGCTCCACCACCCAATTGCTTTTCGGCATTCTCTTGGATCTCGATGCTATGACGGTGAAATTTAATTCCGTAGGCTTTGAAATTGTCATTGACCGACGAAAATTGGTTGACTGCCTTGGCTTTAATTCCCGCTCCTGTTACACCTGACTTTGCATCGATAATGATGGAATCAGCATTTGCAATTCCTTCAGCTAGCAAAGGGGCTATGGCCAAAATACCCGTCGTGGGAAAACAACCCGGGTTGGCTACCAAATTAGCTTGTTCTACTTCACTCCTGTACAATTCAGGAATACCGTATGCTACCTGATCGAATCCTTTTGAGTACGTATGTTTTTTGGGATACCATTCATTATAGACCCTAGGTGAACTCAGCCGAAAATCTCCCGAAAGGTCGACCAGCTTCATTCCGCTGTTCTCAAACTTTTCGACATAATCCATAGATACTCCGTGTGGCAAGGCCAAAAAGGCCAAATCAATGTCTTCCGTCTTCAGCTCTTCTGCCTTGATCAACGGCAACTCGCAAATGCCTTGAAAGAAAGGGTGTACATCCGAGAAGCGCTCTCCCGAGCGACTTTCAGACGTAATGGCTGCGATGTCCACTTCGGGATGGTTGATCAGTATGCGCACCAATTCAGAGCCGGTATATCCTGTCGCTCCAACGATGGCAATTTTATGCTTCGACATGTTCTTTTACTTTTTGAATGGCTTTTTGCATTACCGTGATTACCTCTTCTAAATCCTCGTAGGATATGTTAAGTGGTGGAACGATGCGCAGCACGTTATCTGCCGTAGCATTAGCAATCACACCATTGTGAAGCATTTCCATGACCAACGGTTTTGTTTCAAAGTCAAATTCAAGTCCCAACATCAATCCTTGGCCTCGGATTTCTTTGATGGTCGATTCTTCTAAAGATTCAACCTTACGCATGAACCATTCTCCTTTTTCCTTCGCTGCTTCAATTAGGTTTTCATCTTCAATCACATCAAGTGTTGCAAGAGCCGCAGCGCAAACCAATGGGTTTCCGCCAAAGGTGGTTCCGTGATCTCCAAAATCAATGGCAGAGCTCACTTTTTCATTTGAAAGAATAGCTCCTACGGGGGCTCCTCCTCCCAGTGCTTTCGCCAAAGTCATGATGTCAGGCTGTACTCCATAGAGGTCCTTGGCAAACAGTTGACCCGTACGCGCGATTCCGCATTGGATCTCGTCGAAGATGAGCACAATTTCACGCTCGTCGCAAATCTTGCGTAAGTGCTTGAGAAATGTAGAGTCCGCTTCATTAATTCCTCCTTCCCCTTGAATGGGTTCGATTAAAATGGCAGCTACTTCATCGCTCAGCGCTTCGTTTACTGCGGCAATGTCATTAAAAGGTACTTGTATAAAACCTTGAGGGATCGGTTCGAATCCTTGTTGCATTTTCTTTTTTCCGGTGGCAATTGTGGCCATGGTTCTGCCGTGAAAAGATCCGTGAAAGCTCAGAATCGTACCTCCCCGACCACGACTATGCGCATATTTGCGAGCAATCTTGATCGCTCCTTCCACGCTCTCGGCGCCGCTATTGGTAAAGAAAACACGCTCCAAACCCGAAAGCCGCGTTAAGCGCTCAGACAATTCGACCTGAGGAAGATTCACAAAGAAATTGGAGACATGCATGAGTTTACCTGCCTGTTCTCTCACTGCTGCTACCACTTTGGGGTGTGAATGTCCGACACTGGTTACGGCTATTCCAGCCAGCGCATCAATGTAGGAATTGCCTTCTACGTCTCGAACCCTCGAACCGTGTCCACAGCATATTGCGAGCGGAAAACGCTTGAAGGTAGGTAAGTAATTTTCTTGGTCAATCCGGTGATAGTAGTTATTTGAAATGGTCTTGGATTCTTTCTCAATCACTTTTTATGATTTTAGTTCCCGCTGGAGTTCCGCTTAAAAGAGTGCGCAATTGGTCGGGGTTTGTTCCATTTAATATGATGGCTTGCCGAGCCCCTTTCTCTATGGCCACCTCACATGCTTCGACTTTCGGCAACATACCTCCTACTATTGTACCGGAGTCCTTGAGTTCCGTCAAACGAGCTACTTTTAGTTCGCGGATTAGAGACGATGGGTTTTTGATGTCTTCGAGCAGGCCGTCGACATCCGTCATTACAATAAATCGTTCGGCATGGAGCGCACCGGCCAAATGCCCGGCAAACATATCGGCGTTGATGTTGTAATCTTCCCCTCGCTCGTCAGCGGCAATGCACGTCAATACCGGGATATAACCTTTGTTGAGGAGCAATTTAATCAAGGTGGGGTCTATATTCCCCACGTCGCCAACTTGACCCAGATCTTTTTCGATACCATCATCCGTGCCTACGTGCACTCGCTTGACAGCCGTAACCGTTCTCCCGTCTTTTCCCGACAATCCAACTGCTTTATGACCCATGCGATTGAAGCGACCGACCAGATCACTATTGACCTCCCCCTTCAGTGCTTTTTCCACATGAATGAGTGCCTCAGGACTCGTTTTGCGATGACCATCGATAAATTCCGATTCTATTTTGGCTGCTGCCAAAGCTTTTTTGATAAATGGCCCACCGCCATGGACAACGACGATCTTTTGACCTCGATCAACCAAATCTGACAAAATCGTTATGATCTCAGACTTGAGACCCTCGTTGGTCATGGCGTTTCCACCGTATTTAAAAACACTTATTGAAAAAGACTGCACGTTTATTTATTCTGATTAAGATAGATACCCTTTAACGGTTTAATAATTGTGGTTACCTCGTCGGAAAAGTATAATCAATTTCTTATAACTGTCCAACACTTATTTGCAAATGACGAATGATTAGCTCGAATAGATTGAATTTCTCACCGGAGTGCAGAAACAAGAAATTATCATATTCCTTGGCCATTCCCGGGAAAAAGCGTATCCTCCGTCGTGCGCAGTGAGTTCACAAAATTTTTATTAAAACTTAAAAAAAGAAAACCAATGGCAAATTGTTTTGCACTAATGGGTTGGAGTCAGCCCGTAATAGAAAGTATGCAGAAAACAGGAAAACCTTTCGTGGTTGTCTCCTTTCCCGATTTTGAACCATATGCTAAAGAAAATGATATTCCCTTTGTCGCTTATCAACTCGACGAATGGAGTGATACTTCGAACTCGCTGGATTTAATTGAGAAACTCAAAGAGTTCAACGTTGATGTTGCCGTACCTCTTTACGAAGAAACGGTAGAATGGGCAGGAGCGTTGAATTCCATTTATCGGGATGATCCTCGCGTATTGAATAGAGCTTTCCTTTTTAGAAATAAAGCGATGATGAAGCGTAAAGCCTTAATCGGAGGTTTAAGAGTGGGATTATTTGAAGAAGTTCACAACCGCGAAGAAGTGCGACAGTTTATGAAACGACTCAATCAGGCAAACCTTCAACTCGACGGTGAGGAAGATAGCTGGGTGCATATCAAACCATTTGCATCGGCAGGTACAGTTGGACACCGCCTGTTAAGATCAATGGACGACATTGATAATAAAGCAGAAGATGGCGATTTCCCTTGCTTGGCAGAGAGCCATTTAAGCGGAAGAGAATTTTCGTGTGAAGGATTCGTGCATAAAGGAAAATTGCGCTGGTTGAATATCACCGAATACGTTCATTTGGGCTATTCCAATTTCATTCCCGAGGGAAATTACCTTCATACCAAGCGTGAAAAGATTTGGGAAAAAGTACAGCAGATGATCGACATTTTTGGAATCGAATTCGGAATGGTACACCCCGAATGGTTTCTCACCGATGATGACGTATTAAGTTTTGGAGAAACAGCGTGCCGTATTCCCGGAGGCCATATTTTGGAGCTGGCAAGTAAGGCTTATAATTTTGATGCATTGGCTGCATTTGTTATGTCTCACGACCCCAAAGCGACCGAAGAAGAATTCGATGCGATGTTCCCACCCAAGGATCACCGACCGGAAAACTTCTACGGCAATGTCATGATCTATCCTAGAAAAAACCGAATTGATAAGCTGGAAATTCCGGAAGAATTACAGGAAGAGCCATACTTCTTGGATCACAACTTGATTCCTCCTTTTGCAGGCCAGAAAATCAATTCCAGAGATGGATTTGGAAATCACTTCGGAACGGTTAATTTCAAAGGGGAAGATCCTGACCGTATGACCGAATTATTGCTCCACTATGAAAATGTGGATTTTTACCACTGATTTTTGATCACAAATAAGCAAAGAAAGAATACATCTGAATGAACGTAGTTTCTGATAGAATTTACACCAATTTTGAAGAAGGTTTCGCCGAATATCTGGAGGCCACTCCTCTCACCAAACCCGCGAAAGCCCAAAAGCTGATGAGTCAAATTGACCTCCTCAGCCGCGCGACCAAAGGTTTGGAATATTTATACGAACGCAGTTTGGAATTGGAAGAAGCAGGACTTTTTGAGGATAGCCCCTGGAAAGATCCCGCAAAGCAAGTTCACACGCTGGTCAAAGGCACACTTTTATCGGGGCACCCCTCCTCCACCATCGAAATAATGAGTGAATTGCGGATTTTGGCTTACGCCAATGGTCGAAAAGGTAGTTTCGACTATTCTTCGGAAGATGCCACGAAATACCTCGAAGAGGTGGTGGTTCAAAATCTTGAGTTTGCATTTGACGAGCTCAACGAGGAGGCGCGAACCAAACTTACTCCACAAGAACGAAAGAAAGTAGTCACTCACTTTCGCTTTTTGATGGACAAGGCCAATCTCTCCGGGATAAAGGAAAAACTCGTGGAGGAGATTCAGATGGTATGCGCACAGCGGCCCATCGTTACCAAAACGGTGAGGAATTTAGTGCAGACCGTTTATCAAAGAATGGACCTCGATGAGTCCCAAGAGGTGGACCAACGTCTGATGTATTTTATCAGCGCCATTTATTCTCCGGGCCCGTTGGCGGAAGCCAACCCTAGATATGATGACTACGAAAAAAATGTCGTGTCGGCCGAGCTATCTGTTCTCGAAAAAGAAGCTGAATCTACGGGGAAGTATCTGCACGAAACCGGATTGACCAATCCTTATTTGGCCATTTTATTGCGGTTCGTATTGAAGGAACATCCCGATTTGGTACCCGTCCTTTTAAAACTCAATGGAAAAGGTAAAGCAGAATGGAAGCGTCACCGAGAGTATGTGACCGCCTTGGCAAATGAAATTTTCAGTGTGGATAATTACTTGGGAATTTATGGCTTGAAGCGCATGCTGGAACGCAACCTCTTTTCTCGACGAGCGGTGAGAGCAGGTTTAACCAACATCAAATTGATCAAAATGGATCCGATGGTGGAGCGTCGGATTTATAAGTCCATTTCCGATCCCACAGGAGAAATCTCTGCAAAACAATACTTGATGGGAGGAGTGCTGGCCATTTTGGGACAACCCCTTGGAATCGGTCAGGGAAACAATTCAACTTGCCAATCGGCTCGTGGAATCAGCATGTGGGCGCAACATTCACCCGCCAAGCTGATCAACATGATCACTACAGTGGCAACTGCCAATAACATGATCATGCGTTTCGAAAACCAGGATTTAGAATCCATTAAACTCGGAAAAGGATTGGTCAATAAGTTGGACCACGCTCTGGACGCCGTCTCCGTAATATTGGTCCCTCACTTGGATAAGATCTACAACGAGATGATGCGACGCGCAGAAGGACGAGGTGAAGATGCCCACAAATGGGTCAATCCTGCCATGTACGGACAATGGATCCCGATCGGATTTGCTTCAGCGTATAATCCGATTTTTAACAGCATCCAAGATTTTCAAGGTTTTGTAAAGTTATTTTACGCTTGCTTTCACCCCGAATACAATGGTGGCAGAGAGATGGTTTACCCCAATTCAGTGGGAATTTTCGTGACCACCTCCAAAGCAGAATTACTCGGATTTCACGCCGTTTCATTATTGAGAGTTGCATTGGATGAAAATACCAATGATTACCGCTGCTATTTTCTTAATCCAAACAACGAAGGTCGACAAGATTGGGGGCAGGGTATAAAGCCGACGGTATTCGGCCACGGCGAGAAATACGGAGAGTCATCGTTGCCTGTGGCACATTTTGCAGCTCGGGCCTATGCCTACCATTACAACGCTTTGCAGAATGAAGACCAACCCGAAAAAGTTCCGACTACAATCATCGATCAAATAACAAAACTCGCCAAAGAGAGCTGGGGTAAAGCTTATGCTTGGAGCGACATTAAAAAACAATGGTAAGACACTCTTCTCGCATTGAATTGAGCCAAAAGCTCTTGAAGGGAAATATCAACTTCCTTCGGAAAAAAATTGGTGAAGACGTACGGCTTTCCCTTGTTGTAAAAGCCAACGCTTATGGACATGGTATTTTGGATTATGTGCCCATGGCTGAGAAATGTGGCATCGATCATTTTTCCGTGGCTTCCTCCTTTGAAGCGGAAGAGGTTTTGGAAGTTTGCCGACCTGAGACCCGCATCATGATCATGGGGATTCTCTATGAGGAGGATATCCCGTGGGCCATTGAAAATGGAATAGAGTTTTACGTTTTCAACTACGAGCGCCTTCCGAAGGTAATTGACTGCGCCAAACAAATTGGCCGAAAGGCACGCATTCACCTGGAAGTGGAAACGGGTGCCAATCGAACCGGGCTTACGAAGCAGGAGTTTGGAAAGTGCCTGACATTGGTTAAAAAGGAAGGGAGTCATATAGAGTTCGAAGGTTTGTGCACGCATTTTGCGGGTGCAGAAACTTTTGCCAACGATTTCAAAATTCAAAAGCAGTTTACTGAATTTCAAGATTTCCATCAACTGTGTAAAAAACGCAAAGTGTTGCCAAAAATGAGGCATTTGGCTAGTTCTGCCGCTTCTCTATCTTTTGCCAAGTCGCGTTATGAAATGGTTCGGATCGGGGTCGCGCAATATGGGTTCTGGCCCAGCCCCGACGTTTACTACCATCACCTAAGCGAAACCGGTAAAAAAAGCGAGAGTGGCTTAAAACGAATCTTCACTTGGAAAACGGACGTGATGGACGTTCGGCACGTCAAAGAAGGTGACTTCGTAGGTTATGGTACTGCTTACCAAGCCACCCACGACATGCGCATCGCTGTATTGCCCTTGGGGTATAGCAACGGTTATCCTCGCGGATTATCGAATCGAGGGCACGTATTGATCAAAGGAAAAAAGGCTCCGATTACGGGTTTGATCAACATGAACCTCTTCATGGTAGATATTACGCATTTGGAAGGTGTAGAACCCGGTGAGGAAGTTGTTTTGGTTGGTCGCCAAGGCAATAACGTGATTGGCGTAGCGTCCTTTACGGAAACGACACAATTGCGCAACCAAGAAATGATGAGTCGACTTCCTGCGGCTATTCCACGAATAGCAGTGAAATAATCACTGTTGGATCAATCGAGCAATTAAAAAATTAGCCATTGTTTGAGAATTATTAGGCTCAGAGCCTTCGGCAGGAATGTAAATTTCGTTTTCTATACCGACTTGCTCAATTTCTTTCTTTAAAGCTACGGCATGGAAAGGTGAGTGAAGTAAATTGCCCACAACATTACCTTTTTCAGGCCTGAATTCTTTCTTATTTAAAATGTAAATTGGGGGATCGTCGCTACTGACCATTGACAGCATGTCTACCTCTTTTCTATACGCCACAAGTTGAGCGGTTTCCAACTGATTCAAATCATCCACTCCGTAAAAAACCATTAAACGATTGCCAAGAGCCGTATTCCTAATTTTATCAATACTGAATAACCCATCCGGGAATACTACTTCCGACCATTTTAGAATATCATAGGTGCTCTGTGTTTCCTGAGCTGCGACGGCTTGCACTCGAGAAGATTCTCTCAGTATAAGATCATCGCTGTTTTGATCTGCCATATCGTTGTGAAAAGCCAGCCAAAGTGCGGTTCCGGCTCCTGCGGATGAACCCGCCAGTCCTATTCTGTCTCCATCAAAACCAAGTTTTTGGGCGTGATGCCTTAAAAATTGAATGGCTCTTTTGCTATCGTGTAAACTTTTGAGAACGCCTTGTTTATCATGCTTTGTAAGAAGTCGGTAATTGAAGCTCGCAAAAGAAATGCCCTCGTTTATGAACCTGTCAATTTGCTCCGGTCCGATCCCGTATTTGGACGGATTGTCCCAAGCTGATTCCTT
>DATFKV010000317.1:0-5232 GCA_035268465.1 Cryomorphaceae bacterium
CAACGATATCTCGGGGGCTCACCACCACATAGTCTACCTCCATAGCGGCCGCCCTACTTTGATTTGACTCTGATTCTTTTTCATCATCGTTGCAAGCAACTAAAACCAGGGCCGCCATAATGATCATCCACTTATTTCTCATTTTCCTCATTTCTTACAAAGTGAATTTTGAAAGCCTCCTTGCCTTGAGTTAGCAAAGCTGAGCGCATTTCCTCCAAGAGGCCACTGAAATTTTTCAGGCCGCTATTGGCAGCAATGTCTCCACAAATAGCATTGGTTTCCCTGATGCCTTTCTTAATTTTTGGTATGAGCTTACGCCCGTTTTCGGTGAGTTTCAGGATATGCGCTCTGCGATCTTTAGGATGCGGTTCACGCACAATGCAATCATGCGCCTCGAGGTAGTCCAGCATTCTTACCACCATGGCTTTGTCTATGAGGAGTTCATCGGCCAAGGTCGTTTGGCTAAGGTCTCCGTCATAGTCGTCAATGACTACTAAGGCGTAGAAATACCGATCGATCGGCAGTCCTTTGAGTCGTTCGGTGTAGGCATCAGCATATGCTTTTGCCAGATTTCCGAATACTTTACCCAAAGGCAATTCGCAATTCGTTTCCATCGTGATAATTTAACTGCTCAATAGTTGATTGAGTCAACAATTGGCAAAACAACAGAAAAGAAGTGAATAGGTTCGGAATATCTTTGTTAAGATTCCCCAAGACGCCGATTTCCGGCTTCTTCATTTTATTGAACATTAATTCGCACCGAATCGAACAACTAAGAAATGGCGGAAGCTATTATTTACATCCACGAATTGAGTGAAGCTTTTGAATCAGCAGGTGATGCTAAAAGGGCTGCTCAGCAATCGGCATACATGCGCGATCAATTTTCTTTTTTGGGCATTGCAGCAAACGCAAGGAAGGAAACCTTAAAGCCATTTTTCCGGAAGGAAAACCGACCCAAGAAAAAAGACTTGGAGATTGTAGTAAAAACCCTTTGGCAGAAGCCCGAACGAGAATACCAATACGCCGCACAAGAGCTGGCCTCGAAGTATCTGAGAGAGTCTGAAATCAAGGACATCGAACTGTTTGAGTGGATGATCACGACCAAGTCTTGGTGGGATACCGTAGACTTTATCGCCGCCACCTTAGTGGGAAATTACTTTCACCATTATCCTGAAAGTTTAAAAGAGATCAACGAAAAGTGGCTGAAATCGGGCAATATTTGGCTTCAGCGAAGCACCTTGATCTTTCAATTGAAATACAAGGATCAAGTGAATGATCAATTGCTCAAAGCCAATATTCTTGCACTTTCGGGCAGCAAAGAATTTTTCATCAATAAAGCCATCGGTTGGGCGCTGCGTGAATACGGGAAGGTAAATCCGCAATGGGTGAAAAGCTTTGTCGGTAAAACAGGTTTGAGCAGTTTGAGCCGTCAGGAGGCCTTGAAAAGACTGGGTTCTGAATAAATCGGATGGGGCCTCCAGCAAGTGATGCAGAAAAATAAATCGACACAATATGCTGTTTCGTAGGTTTTTTTTCTACATTCATGGTGTTCAATATTGAACAACAACCATTAAAGTTTAACCATTATGAAAAATTTAGCCAAGGTGGCTTTTGCCGCTATCGGTGCATTGCTTTGGTGCACCACAACCAACGCCCAAACCATTAACATAGGGCCAAATCAATACGCTTTCCAGTACACTTTAGATCCCGATTTCGGTTTGTTTTTTAATGCCACCGACGGCAGGTATGAGTTTCGAAACGGTTCGGCCTCTCCTGTTATAGGTTTTAATGCCAACAACGGTGAATTTACTACCAACTTAGCATTGGGCCCTGGCTCGGACTTGCTTATTGGTAATAACCGATATGCCTTCCGTGCTTCAAGTAATCCGAATTATGGATTGTTTTTCAATGGTACAAGTACGGAGTACCAATTTTTAAGCAGCAGTGCAGCACCTGTTTTTGCGGTGCATGCCAACAACGGAAATATGCGGGTTACAGGAGGATTGCGAGTTGGAAACTCCTTCGCAGCCCAAGCGGGAAATATTCGTTGGACCGGTTCGGACTTCCAAGGTTACAACGGTTCTAGCTGGGCTTCTCTAACCACAGGGCCGGCAGGACCTGTGGGACCACAAGGACCGGCAGGGCCGCAAGGACCTCAAGGGATACAAGGACCTGCGGGACTCCTTCCCGCGGGAACGACCAATGCCGTTCCTCGCTATACAGGCACCGGATGGGACGTGACCAACACGGGAATGACGAACAACGGCACTTCCGTTGGAATTGGCGGAATACCATCTGATGAAAGGCTATATGCAACTGCCTTAACCAGTGATGCAGTAGCAGGAGGAAGTGTTATAGAAGCCTTCAGAAATGGTTTAGTAAGTGCGCCAGGAGCTTTGACCTCATGGAGTTTAGGTGATGCCGCCATAAGAGGATCGCAAAATTGGGGAAACAATTACACTGCCGCCGTTCTGGGTACAACTGTTTTGGATTTCGAAAACTCAGCTGCTGTAGTGGGTTCCGGAGGAGGAGTCTTTGGCGGTCTCGCGTATAGATCAGCCAATGGTAACAAAGCCGGATATTTTAACGGTGATGTAGAAATGACAGCTGCTTTGGATGTTGCCGAAAAAATTACGGTGGCAGGATCCTCCTTAACGGATTCGGTAGGAATAAACCTCGATGCTCAAAATCTTTGGTATCAGTCGGATGCTTGGTATTTTGGTGAAACAAATTCAGGAGGAGGCGCCATTAGTGGTGATTACATCATGGGCAGATTTGGTCAGAAAGAGTATATCTTCTGGACTTCCTATTTCCGTCCGGTTCAAGACAATCAGCATCAACTAGGCGGATTTAGCAACAGATGGAGCACGATTTATGCCTCAAATGGTACCATCAACACTTCTGATGCTCGGGAAAAGAAAAACATCAAAGAACTGGACTACGGTTTGGAAACTTTGATGCAATTGAAGCCGGTTTCTTATGAGTGGAATGATGATGTAGATAATGTCGGCACAAAACTAGGATTCGTAGCTCAAGACCTATTGGAAGTGGTGCCCGAAGTAGTGGTGACTGAAGAAAAAGTTGAAAACAGAGAGACGGGTGAGATCACTTACCAAGAAGCAGAGCGAATGGGTGTATTCTACGATGACCTCATCCCTGTTCTTACCAAGGCTATCCAAGAGCAACAAGGAACCATCGAAGAGTTGACCGAAGAAAACGAAATACTTCAAGATCAACTGAAAGATGTACTTGACCGCATGGATTTGTTTGAACAAGATCTTCAGTCTTGCTGCTTTAGCTCACAAGGCGGAAGCGAAGTAGGAACGAACAATAACTCAAGCGATGATGCTGAGTTAGGTCAGAACATCCCAAATCCATTTTCTGAAAGCACCATCATCCGTTACTACCTTCCTGACGGAACGACCAACGCAATTATCCGAGTGACGGATATGGGCGGTAGTCCTGTACAAGACCTTCAGCTTGGTGCCGTACGAGGTGCAAATCAAGTGGAGTTCCAAACACAAGGTTTAGCAGCGGGAACTTACCTCTACTCTTTATTTGTAGATGGTAAATTTGTAGACACGAAAAAGATGATGATCGCGCGTTAAGCCGTTCACCTTCATGATTTTCAAAAACCCTGACCGAGAGGTCGGGGTTTTTTGATTGATATTTTCAACCACCCAACCCACCATTCAAACCACTGAACACTTTCCTTTTTCGAATGCAAACCAAATGTTTGAATTTTAACTCATGACAAGCATGAGAGCCTTCTATACCGAGCGCTACGGGGACCCCGAAGAAGTATTGCAATTGAAAACCGTTGAAAAGCCTACTCCTCTATCAGGTCAGGTATTGATCAAAGTCAAAGCTGCCGCGGTGAATGATTACGACTGGTGCCTCTGTTCGGGAAAGCCGAAAGAATACCGTCTCATCTTCGGTCTTTTTGAACCGAGACGAAAGCATCGGTGCCCGGGGATGGAAGTAGCAGGGACGGTGGAAGCCACGGGCGAAGAAGTGAAGAACCTCAATATCGGAGACCGCATATACGGCGACACATCTGATCATGGCTTCGGAAGCTTTTCCGAGTACATGGCAGTCAACGAAACGGGCTTACGAAAGATGCCTGACTCCTTTTCCTTTACCGAGGCAGTTGCCTTGCCCCACGCTTCGATGCTGGCGCTGCAAGCCCTGCGAGACGAGGGAATGATAGGATCGGGTGAGAAAGTGCTGATAAACGGTGGAGGCGGTGGTGTAGGCACCTTAGCCATGTATCTCGCTAAAACCCACGACGCGGAGGTAACGGGAGTAGACTCAGGGGAAAAGCTCGAGCGAATGAGAGCGATCGGATTTGATCATGTGATTGATTATCGAAAAGAGGATTTTACCAAAACAGGGCAGCGCTATGACCTCATCGTAGATTGCCGCACGACGCGCGGACCTCTGGCTCATTTGAGGGCACTCAAGCCAAACGGGCGATACGTTTCCATCGGCGGGCAGTCGGGTAAATTACTGGTGATGGTAATGCTAAGCGGACTGATTCGACTGATCACAAAAAAGAAACTGCTCATAGTCGCAGTGAAAGCCAATAAAGACCTGCCTGAAATAGAAGAACTCCATTCGGTAGGAAAATTGAAATGCGAAATCGACGGCCCATACTCTTTTGAAAAAACGCCATGGGCCATTAAGCGATTTGGCAAAGCTGAGCATACGGGAAAGATTGTCATCAAGATTGGCGGATAAGAAAAAAGAGAATTGACTCTTTGAATTCTGTTTGAACGAAAAACCGTTGTCATTGTTAAAATTGTCAAATGGCTATCCATGATCAAAACCGAGAATTTCATCCAAGTTGAAATCACTTCAAAAAAGGAACTACGGGAGTGGATGGAACAGAATCACACCTCAGCGGAAAGCATTTGGCTCGTCACTTTCAAAAAGGCAGTCCCGGAGAAATACGTTTCTACATCAGAAGTCCTCGATGAGCTCTTGTGTTTCGGATGGATAGATGGAATCAGAAGAAAGCTTGACGATCAGCGTACAATGCAACTCATTGCACCGAGAAAAACAGAGCATTGGGCCAAGACTTATAAAGATCGAGTGGCCAAGCTGACCAAGGAGGGAAAGATGAAGCCTGCAGGTATTAGAACTATTGAAACCTCAAAGGAAAACGGACTTTGGAATTTTATGGATGACGTCGATGCGCTGATGATACCTGAAGATTTGCGGAAAGCTTTG
>DATFKV010000318.1:0-5044 GCA_035268465.1 Cryomorphaceae bacterium
CCACTGAAAACTGACCACTGACCACTGACCACTGAAAACTGAAAACTGACCACTGAAAACTGACCACTAATTTCGAGCTACGAGTTACAACCTATGAGCAACGACCTACTATCTACCATCTACCATCTACCGCTACTATCAACTATCAACTATAGACTATCTATCTCGACACCACCAGTTTGCTTGCAACCTTCGTCAATCCATCATCCGTCTCAATCCTGAAGATAAAAATCCCTGCGGGCAAGTCAGATACGTTTAAGTCGAAAAAGTCATTTCTCGTGGACCATTGCTTCAGCGCTGCTCCATTGATTGAGATCAACGTGAGTCGGTGTTCCTCGCTTCGGTCATTATCAAAGTAAATCCTGCCGACATCAACAATCGGATTTGGCCTGATTTGATAGCCCGTACCTTCGAGACTGATGATTTCCACCGTTAGGGTTTGCGATGGACCGAGGTTTCCCAGCGTAAGTCGATAGTAATTGATTTGATTCAGAATAGGAGACTCATCGATGAAAGAATAGCTCACCGTGTCAAAAGGGCTCCCGCAAATCCCCGGAATATCGCCAATTGGCGAGAAGTCTATTCCATCGGTTGAACGTGTAATGTCAATCCCATTGCAGGTCTGCCCCAAGTCCATCGTCCACTCCAGGAATACCTTCCCGCTCACTTCGGTGGCGGAGAATCGAAGTTGAACAATTCCGTCTTGGGCCGCAGCATTCAATGCGCTCAAAACAACACATATGAAAACGGAGATATGGATAAACGAATTTTTCATGAGTAGAGCGCAAAACGGTACTTCTATCTTCAATACTTCGACCTTTCGGTTATTCTACAAAGTTATTCTAATCTAACCCTCAAGGAACGGGCTGCCCGCATAAACCCCAAAATTGTCAACTGTCCGATAGATCCATGGAACATCTTGTCATTTTTGGCATCATTCTTCTTCATAGGAATAGACGTTTGCCCGTAAATTACGGTTCGCGAACATATTTACCTTAAAAACATTGAAATAACTATGGAATCTACGACTGCAACTGAAGTAAAAAATATGAAATACGCCAACGGCGATACCATGCCTGCATTTGGTCTGGGTACGTGGAAATCAAACCCCGGCGAAGTTAAAAATGCCGTTTACACCGCCATTGAAGCCGGTTACCGCCACATTGATTGCGCAGATATTTATGGCAATCAGGCCGAAGTAGGCGAGGGCATTGAAAAGGCAATCGGTGAAGGCCTCTGCCAAAGAGAAGATTTGTGGATTACTTCAAAGCTATGGAATAGCGATCACCGCAAAGAACAGGTAGAGAAAGCCTTGAAAAGAATGCTGGGCGACTTGAAGTTGGAGTACCTGGACCTTTTTCTCGTTCACTGGCCCCTCGCCTTGAAGGAGGGAGTCAAGATGCCCGAAGGCCCCGACGACTTTCTTTCCATGGATGAGGTGCCACTGACCGAAACCTGGCGTGCAATGGCCCATTGCCGTGAAAAGGGGTTAACTCGCCACATAGGTGTTTCAAATTTTAACCAAAATCATTTGGCTGAAGTAATGAAAGAAGGTCCCGCACCCGAGATGAATCAAATCGAGCTGCACCCTTATTTGCCACAAGAAGATCTGGTGAATTATTGCAAGCAGAACAATATCTTGGTTACCGCCTATTCGCCATTAGGTTCTTCTGATCGTCCCGAACAAATGAAAAAAGACGATGAACCGTTGCTCTATGAAAATGATGCGGTGAAGGAAATAGCCGATAAGCACGATACTTCTCCATTTCATGTTTTACTGGCTTGGGGTTTAAATCGTGATACCGCAGTGATTCCAAAATCCGTTACTCCTGATCACATCAAAAGTAATCTGAAAGCCAACGAGATATCGCTTGACGCAGAGGATATGCAAAAAATAGCAAATCTGGATCAGGATTACCGATTTGTAGATGGTAGTTTTTGGGCCATGGACGGAAGCCCTTACTCCATCGAATATCTGTGGGGATAAGCTTCATGGGATCTTAAGGATTTTTCTTTATTTCCCGCCATTCCTTCCTCCCCGGGGATTCAATTTGACTCACCTGCCGACCATGCCTGCTATGTAATCTTTAGAAGGCGTGGTATGCGCGGTGGAAAGGTTTCGGCGGGATCGTTGACGCAAAGCGATCAAGGATCAGGATCAAAACCGTTTTGATACCATTGGTTGGCTCATATTATGTGTCTTTTGCTAATCTGTTTTTCCGGGTTTTCTCGACGCTAAAAATTCCATGATTGATCTTCGTCTTTTTTGACAAACAGTCTCAACGGATAAACCTAAAAATCTTTAATGCTATTTTAACCCGATGAATAAATACGAACGAAGAGCAGGAATTCTCCTTCATATCACCTCTTTGCCATCGCGGTATGGCATCGGCGACTTGGGCCCCGAGGCACGGCGATTTGCCGATTTTCTCGCGGAGACGGGAGCGAGCTATTGGCAAATTTTGCCCCTGAATCCGATTGATGCTGCAGCTGGCTATTCGCCATACAGCAGCAGCTCTTCCATCGCTGGCAATCCCCTTTTGATCAGCCCTGACTTGCTGCGCGATGAACACTTGCTTATCGACGCCGAACTGAAAAACCACCGCATCGAATCCTCAGTCCGAGTGGACTTCGAACGGGCCGAATCGGGTAAGTTTGGCTTATTGGAATTGGCGTGGGCCAGGTTTCGAAAAATGAAAAAAGGAAAGCTGCACAGCTCTTTCGACAACTTCTGCTCAGCAAATGCCGCTTGGCTGAATGCCTTTGCCACCTTTACCGCCATTCGAAATGATCAAGCTAAAAAAGAATGGTTCGACTGGCCTGCTACCTTGGCCAAAGCCGAACCCAAGGCCATCAAGTCCTTCAGCGATGTGCACGAGGAGGAACTCCAAAAAATCAAGTGGTTTCAATTCATCTTCTTCCGCCAATGGGATGCCTTGCGGCAATATTGCCATCAAAAAGGAATTGGCTTCGTGGGTGACTTGCCCTTCTACGTCAGCCACGACTCGGTGGATGTTTGGCAAAACCGTCGATTGTTTAAGGTCGACTCAAACGGAAAAATGAAGGGCATTGCCGGAGTGCCCCCTGATTACTTCAACGAAGACGGACAATTGTGGATGATGCCGACCTACGATTGGTCTGTGATGAAAAAGAACCGGTATCGATGGTGGAAAAACCGCTTGGACCATAACTTGCAACTGTTTGATGTCTTGAGGCTCGATCATTTTCGCGCATTCGCCGATTATTGGGAAGTGCCCGGTGGCGCGCTAAATGCCAAGAAGGGAAAATGGAAAGACGGCCCCGGCTTGGATTTCTTCGACGGTTCGATCAATGTGGATGCCTTTCTGGCGGAAGACTTGGGCGACCTTTCTCAAGCGGTCTTGGATTTGAGAGACGCGCTCCACCTTCCGGGAATGAAGGTGCTGCAATTCAGCTTTGGCGATGATGTGGCCAATTCCGTTCATGCTCCACACAACTACTCACCGAACTTCTTTGCCTATACGGGTACCCACGACAACAATACCATGGTCGGCTGGTACAACGAAGAAGGCAAGCCCCACAAAAAACAAATAGAGAAATACATCGGTAAAAAAATAACGGCCAAGAACGTTTCCGACGAATTGAGCCGATTGGTAATGGCATCGGTCGCGCGAGTGGCTATCCTCCCTCTTCAGGACCTCTTGGGACTCGACCAATCCAATCGCTTGAATGATCCCGGAGGAAATATGAAGGACACTTGGAAATGGCAGTTGCTCCCCGACCAAGTGAAGCCCGAACATGCCGCGAAGCTCAACGGTTGGATTTCGATTTACGGACGAGGAAAAGGGACCAATGAAAAGGGAAATTTAATTGGGAACCGCGCAGGAAGATAATTTTCAATTAGGAACCGTGCGTGGCGAGCTGATCGACTGAAAGGAGAGAATGGGCAATGAGCAATTGGCAATTTAGATTGGGGTGGGTTGGGAATGTGTTGGTGAGAAGTGAAACACGAATTGAAAATTAAGAATGGGCAATGAGTAATTGGCAATGAGCAATGGGCAATTTAGACTAGGGTTGATTGGGAAGGTATCGTGGAAAGTGATCTTCAGAGAAGAGAGGTCAGTGTGCAGAGGTCAGAGGTCAGAGGTCAGTTTTCAGTGGGCAGTGTTCAGTTTGCAGTGTGCAGAGGTCAGATGTCAGTGTTCAGTGTTCAGTTTTCAGTGGGTAGTGGGCTCTAGTCAATTAGCAATGAGCAATGATCAATTAAATTTGGGTGAGTTGGGAAGTTATCGTGGAAAGTGAAAATTAAGAACCGAGCGTAGCGAGCTCATCGACCGCAGGGAGATAATTAAGAATTAAGAATGAGGCAATTAAGAATGGAAGAGGTCAGATGTCAGAGGTCAGTTTGCAGTGTGGAGTGTTCAGTTTGCAGTGTGCAGAGGTCAGAGGTCAGTGGTCAATTTAGCATGATGCGTAAAAGCAAATTGGCTTCGCTTACCCTGATTTCCATGCCGCTGGTATGTTACAAAGCGCTGTAGGCGCGAAACTTCTCAGCCCCGGGTAAACGCAGTGCAGCCCGGGGTTATCAGCCGACACGCTAGGTTGCGGCGAGTGTTTTTGGGTGGTGGCTTTGATGGGCCTTGGAACGGCTTGGTTTCAAAAACCGTGACGCAACCGTTTCCTCCCTGATCTCCATGCCGGCTATGGAATGTTGGTAGAAATGGAGATACGCGCAGATATCAGGATTCGGCGGGCGTTTTTGATCGTTGGTATGATGGGCTGTGAAATGGGTTTGGTTTAAAAAACCGTGACGAACCCACGTCTACAAAGCGCTGAAGGCGCGAAACTTCTCAGCGCCGGGTAAACGCAGTGCAGCCCGGGGTTATCAGCCGACACGCTAGGTTGCGGCGCGTGTTTTTGGTTGGTGGCTTTGATGGGCCTTGGAATGTTTGGATTCAAAAAACCGTGACGCAACCGTTTCCTCCCTGATCTCCATGCCGGCTATGGAATGTTGGTAGAAATGGAGATACGCGCAGATATCAGGATTCGGCGGGCGTTTTTGATC
>DATFKV010000319.1:0-4534 GCA_035268465.1 Cryomorphaceae bacterium
CCGAATAACAATTACGTCATGAGAAAAGGAATTCATCCTGAGAATTATAGAATGGTGGTATTTAAGGACATCGCAGCAGATTTTGCCTTTTTGTCACGTTCAACCGTTGAGTCGAAAGAAACCATTAAGTGGGAAGACGGAAACGAATACCCATTAGTGAAGTTGGAGATTTCAAGCGAATCTCACCCTTACTTCACCGGAAAAATGCAACTGGTGGATTCTGCCGGTCGCGTTGACAAATTCCGTAAGCGTTACGCTAAGTTCGACAAGAAATAATTTCGAAATAAATCTTTTTTTGAAAGCCTTCTCTTCATCGAGAAGGCTTTTTTGTTTTCTTTTGGCTCCATGAAGACATTCCTCATTGACGTTGATCGAAGCAGATTGCTCCCCCTCACTTTTTCCAAACCCGCCTGCGACTTATTGGTAGGCATTGATACCGTAAGAGAGAAATGGGCAAGTGCACTCGGCAAAGAATTGTCCGTTTTATCTGCCACCTATCTCGGTTTGAAAGAAAGCTCGGAAGAAGTCAATCTCCTCATTCACGGATCGTGCATTCCAAATAAAAACTTGGTGGAGGCAATCGCCGATTTAGGTGAAAACCAAATTCTAACTCATCGCGGAAGATTCATTGCCGTAAAGGCCGGCAAAGATGAGGTAGAAGAAGCACAAGAAAAAATCGACAAGGGCGAAGGGATTTCATTTACCCATTTTGACCGCGAGGAAGTCCACTTCAATTACGACTTGACGGTGATCGAAAAACCCTCAGATATTTTTGCTCATAACGGGGTGGTGCTCAGAACTGACTTCAAGCGAATTTCTAAAAACTACCACAGCACCAATTTCGATAGTGATGTAGTGGTAAAAGGCGATGACATATTTATAGAAGAAGGTGCCAAATTGAGTCATTGCGTGCTGAACGCAAGCGAAGGCCCCGTCTACATTGGCCGCGACGCCGAAGTGATGGAGGGATGTTTGATTCGCGGACCATTTTCGCTTGGTGCGCACTCCACTTTGAAAATGGGCGCAAAAATCTACGGCGACACCTCCATCGGAAAGCATTGTAAAGTGGGCGGAGAGGTCGCCAATTCAATTGTCAACGACTATTCCAACAAAGGCCACGATGGCTACCTTGGCAATTCAGTGATTGGATCGTGGTGCAATCTGGGTGCTGATACCAACACCTCTAACCTGATGAATACTTACGGAGAAGTGAAAGTCTGGGATTATTCCCGCGAAGCCATCGTCCCGACGGGCCGTCAATTTCACGGACTCATCATGGGCGACCACTCAAAGGCGGGAATCAACACCATGTTTAATACAGGAACCGTAGTGGGCATGTGCGCCAACATTTTTGGAGGTGGCTTTCCCGACAAATTTATCCCTTCCTTTTCGTGGGGATCGCCGGAGAGCGGATTTTCGGAATTCAGAATGGACAAAGCCGAAGAAGCGGCGAGTGCCATGATGGCGCGCAGGGGAATAAAACTCTCCAAACGTGACAAAGACGTATTCCAAACTGTCGCAGAACACGACAGAAAGTACCGAAAATAGTCTCCAAAGCACTTTGGCACGACGCTTGACTTTTGTGTGTTCTCAATAAACCGTGAGCCATTTCTGACAGATTGGCGCACCTTGGAAATGAATAATATGATCGAAAATAAACTTTGGGATCCGCAGGAGCTACAGGATATAGTTGACAACGAGACGGAATTCATCCCATTAATAACAAACGAAGACGAAGAGGAGATGAACAGCGAGGAGACTCCTGTTGAACTGCCAATACTTCCGATTCGAAATACCGTGCTTTTTCCGGGCGTGGTGATTCCCATTACCGTGGGAAGAGATAAGAGCATCAAACTGATTCAGGAAGCCTACAAGGGCAAGCGAATGGTCGGTGTGGTGAGCCAGAAGGAGCAATCGATTGAAGATCCCGAGTTTGATGACTTGAATAAGATCGGTACGATTGCTAAAATCATGCGACTACTTAAAATGCCCGATGGAAGCACCACCGTTATCATTCAAGGGAAGAAGCGGTTTGAATTGATTGAGCCGGTAACCGAGGAACCTTACCTCAAAGCCCGAGTGACAGAGTTTCCCGAGATCAAACCCGAAACCGGGAAGAAGAAATTTCAGGCCTTAGTCGATTCGTTAAAAGATTTGGCGCTGCACATCATTAAGCTTTCGCCAAATATTCCTTCGGAAGCGCAGTTTGCCATAAAGAACATCGAGAGCCATAGCTTCTTGGTCAACTTTATTTCGAGCAATATGAACGCTGAGGTAAAGGACAAACAGAAACTTCTTGAAATTGCCGATTTACGCAAGCGCGCCGAATTGGTCTTGGAATACCTCAGCAAAGAGCTCCAAATGCTCGAGCTGAAAAATGACATTCAATCGAAAGTTAAGGTAGATATCGACCAGCAGCAGCGTGAATATTTGCTGCATCAGCAGATGAAAACCATCCAAGAAGAATTGGGTGGAAATCCTCAAGAGGAGCTGGTAGGTGAAATGATGAAGCGCGCTGAGAAGAAAAAGTGGAACGAGAAAACCGCCAAAGCTTTTCACAAGGAATTGGATCGCCTGAAACGAATGAATCCGCAAGGTGCGGATTATTCGGTGCAGCTCAACTACCTCGACACACTTTTGGAACTTCCGTGGAAAGAGTATTCCAAGGACAAGTTTGACTTAAAAAGAGCGCAGCGGATTTTAGACCGGGACCACTACGGCCTGGAGAAAGTGAAAGAGAGAATCATCGAGCATCTGGCGGTATTGAAGCTGAAAGGCGACATGAAATCCCCCATTCTTTGCCTTTACGGACCTCCGGGTGTAGGTAAAACCAGCTTGGGAAAATCCGTAGCCGAGGCATTGGGAAGAAAGTATGCACGCATGTCTTTGGGTGGTTTGCGCGACGAAGCAGAAATTCGCGGACACCGAAAAACGTACATCGGAGCCTTGCCGGGACGAATCATTCAAAACATTAAGAAAGCGGGGACTTCGAATCCCGTCTTTATACTGGACGAGATGGACAAACTGGGAAGAGATTCACACGGTGACCCGTCATCGGCGATGCTGGAAGTGCTCGACCCCGAGCAAAATTCGACCTTTTACGACAATTATATCGAGCTCGACTACGACCTCTCAAAGGTGATGTTTATAGCGACGGCAAATAGCCTCAACACCATCCACCCTGCGCTTCGCGACCGAATGGAAATCATTGAAGTCAATGGATACACCGTGGAAGAGAAGGTGGAGATTGCCAGAAAGCACCTTTTGCCAAAGCAGATTAAAGAAAACGGACTCGACAAGGATAAGATTAAAGTGGGCAAGCCCGTATTGGAAAAAATCGTGGAAGAATACACGAACGAGTCAGGAGTGCGTAGCCTTGAGAAAAAGATTTCGAAATTGGTTCGAAACAGAGCCAAGGAAATTGCGATGGACCAAGAATTTACATCGACCATTTCCGTGGAACAGCTTGAAGACATTTTGGGACCTGCTCATGCCAAGGATAAATACCAGGATAATGATGTGGCAGGAGTTGTAACCGGTTTGGCATGGACGCCTACGGGTGGCGACATTCTCTTCATCGAAAGCTCACTCACCAAAGGAAAAGGCAAGCTCACTCTGACTGGAAATCTGGGTGATGTGATGAAAGAGTCGGCGATGCTCGCTCTGGAATATTTGAAGTCTCACAGCGACTCATTGGGATTGGATCAGCAGGTTTTCGACAATTGGAATGTGCACATCCACGTGCCGGCAGGTGCTACGCCAAAGGATGGCCCTTCAGCGGGAATTACGATACTCACTGCCTTGGCATCTATTTTCACTCAACGAAAAGTGAAAAAATACTTGGCTATGACAGGAGAAATCACCCTCCGCGGAAAGGTATTGCCGGTGGGTGGAGTAAAGGAAAAAATACTGGCTGCCAAGCGTGCCAATATCAAAGAGATCATCATGTCAACCAAGAACAAGAAGGACCTGAAAGAGATCAACCCAAAATACCTGAACGGATTGACTTTTCATTTTGTAGACGAAATGATGGAGGTGGTAGATAAGGCATTGCTAAACCAAAAAGTGGAAGAACCACTGAAAGTGGCTTAGATAAATCAAGTTTTTTCTGACTCGGCAATAGACCGGTATTTTTTGCGTTTTTTGCATCGAGATGTTTAAGCGGTTACTAACGATAGTCATGGTACTATCCGGTTTTTCTGAAGTCTTTGCACAAGACAACGGGCAAGCCAACTTTCAAATTCTTCAAACCATTTCTCCTGCGAGGATAGCGGCCTTGGGTGGTAATGCCATTGCCGTAAAGGATGGGGACTTAAACCTCGGGTTATTTGCACCCTCTCTGCTTGATTCTTTGAGCTCCGACCAAATTGTATTTGGTTACACCCCGTTTTTTGGAGAAGCCAACATTATTCATGCAGGTTATGCAAAGCACATCGACAGCGTTGGAACGTTCTCTTTGGGAATAACGAGTTTGGGATACGGTGACTTTTCTATGACTACAGAAACGGGAGAAGTGGTTGGTTCTTTCAATGCC
>DATFKV010000320.1:0-5779 GCA_035268465.1 Cryomorphaceae bacterium
TTTCCCAAACTGTCTTCATCGAGAGCGAAAGCGCCAATTTTGATGTCCTGAGTTGAATCGCTGACAGTCTGATAGAACTCGCTTAATTCATTAAAAAGTTTTCGCTGGTAAGCTTTGTCTTCAACAATTTCGTTTTTCGCATAGTGATTTTCTTTGGTCAGGTATGCTTTGAATTCATCTTCAAACTCAGGGAGCGCCATCCAGTGAAGGCTATCTACGATGGTGGTATCGTGGTAACTGAACAAGTAAGGATACTTTGCCGGTTCAGGTGGAGGGAGGTTGAGTTTTTGAGATTGCTTGAAGCTGTCAAATTGGGCGCGCAGCGGTTCTTCTCTCTCAAGATCTGCCAAGAGCTTTCCCGAGATCTTTAAGTGATCGGGTAATTCCAAAGTATCCCAATAACTTGGGTTGTAATTCTTGGGATAGTACTGAATGGACGAATACCTGGTGGATTTAAACTGCGCAGAATCCGCAATCGGCTTCGGGTTTTCAGCATCAATTTCCAAAACGAATAATTCACGATTCATTTTATGCAGAACAGCATCGCCGTTTGCCATTTGGTCTACTTTTTTTGTCGACGACTCTTTGATGGATTTTACGAAATACTTGCCATTCACCTTTTGGTAAATGAATTCGACTCGAAAATCAAGTGGAACCCTCCTCGCGAAGAAACCATAATCGCGCTCTACGGCTAGCTGATATTCAAATTTGCTAACCGCTTTGGTCTCCTTTGTGATAAAAACTCTACCTACGTATATGGCGCTCTTTGTTTTATGTGATTGAACAGATACAAATTCTCTTTTGGTGGGTTTGGGATAAAACGAGATCACATAACAAACTTCACCAAATAGCTCCTCCTCTCCTTCCAGCTTATAGTCATACTTACTCAGCAATTTGGGATAAAGAAAATCATATTGATACTTAATCTTGTCCAAGGCAAAAAGCAGCAGCGGATCACCTATTAAGGAATTGTCAATGCCAAACCGGCTCAAATTCTTGGAGTGACGAGATGCCAAAACCGATTGCTTGTCCTGCTTTGTATTGAAGTCATTCAGCAATGGCGGCATATACCTGTTTCCCTGAAGATCAAACGCGTAGGAGTCATCATAATACCAATCTTTCCAGATTTTGGAATCTAGTTTCTTCTGCGGATACCCCGTGTAATATGTCTCGATGATGCCTTCATTGAGCTTAATATATGTCCCGTTTTCTTCAACGCTTTCGCGGTAAAGAGATTGATAACTCACCTCACCCGTCGGATAGTTTTCCTCCACATTTTTGATGGCTGCGCGAATAATTTTATCAGGTTTAGGGGGACGTTCAGCTGTGACAACGAATTCTTTGAGCCGGTTTGAAGAAGGGATCATTGAAACCGAGATCGATGACAAATCATTTTTTGAAAAGGGCTGGGTGAAGCTCTCGTAGCCAATGTACGAAACCAGCAGGGTATCGCGATCGATCAGGTCTGATAGCTGAAACGAAGCGACTCCTGTGATGTCTGTAGAAGCCCCTACCCCGGCAGTTTTGAAGTAGATGTTGGCGAAAGGAAGCGGCTCTTTTGAGCGAGCATCAAATACGCTTACATTAATGCTTTGGCTGAAAAGCGAGAGAGGGAAAAAGACTATAAACATGAAGCGAAACCTCCGCAAGAAAGGATTGGCTTCAGACGGTGTACGCATAGCCAAAGAAAAGAATTATCGAATCAATACCACGGTAACAAAACCCTCTTGGATATTGTTATCACCAAAATCAACGGAGTACCGTACCGCATAAACTCCCGAGGGACAGTAGTACTCCGCGTTTCGGAAGCTACCATTCCAGCCTTTCTGTGGGTCCTTGGTTTCAAAGACCACCTCGCCATGTCGATTAAAAATCAACATCTCATAGCTCAGATGTTCATCAATTTGAGGTTTGAATAGATCATTCAATCCATCCCCATCGGGTGTAAAAGCATTGGGTAGAAAGAACAGATCAAAGCACTCCTGCTCAAAAACCTGAAATTCTCGTCTCGTTGTTCCACATTCATTTTCTAATTCAACTGAGAAGGGACCCAAAGTTGCCAGTCTGACTGTTCCACCCGTAGAGCCGTCACTCCATATCAAGTCGGCATCATTACTAGATTCAACCCTTACGCTAATAAACTCTTCGTCTTGACACTTGAAGGCATCTTCAATGGGATTAATTCGGGGTAAATTTAATCCGACAACAAATACGGTTTTTTGAGTGCTACATTCAGCTTCATTTGTGGCAGTAGCGGTGTAAAGTCCGGGTTGAGTGACCGCAATTTCCAAAGCATTCTCTCCGGTTGACCACATTACGGGAGAAGTACTTCCTGCCACCAAGCTACCTGATTCTCCGGGACAGAGATTTTCCACACCCTCTAATTCTAAATCAGGAACTGCCGAGGAGGTAACGGCAATGGTATCCGAAAAGGTGCATCCGTTGTTTTCGGCGACCACCCAGTAAGAACCGGCTTCAGTGACCGTAAAATTGCTACCCGTGCTTCCGTTGCTCCAGGAAATTGATGCTCCTGCTACCTCCACCGTCAATAATTCTGATGAGCCTTCACAGATATTTAAGTCAGGCCCCAGCTCAAATTCGGGAATATCCGTAACCTCTACTTCCACTTCAAACTCGGATGAGCATTCTCCATCAATTAATTCAAAAGGGTAAACACCCGTCTGATCAAAAACACGAATTTCATCATCGGCACCGTCGAACCAAACAATCTCGTAACCGGCTACGTCCAACTCGAATGTAAACTCCTCTCCTTCGCATAAACCCACGTCGGTCTGTCCGGTATATTCAGGAGAGGCATTGAAATTAACTTCAACGGTATCTGTTGCTTCACAATCCCCGCTGAAAACATCGGCCCAATATGTACCCGATTCCGTGACGGGCAAGTCGTTTCCTTGACTGTTGTCAGACCAAAGAATGTCTTCAAAAGTTCCCGAAGGGGTAATCAAAACATTGTCTCCTTCACATTCGGTAATGTCAGGACCAAGGTCGAAATCCGATAGATCGGTCACATCAATTTCCAACTCGTATTCGGACGAGCAAGCCCCATCTGACAAAACAAAGGGATACGTTCCCGACTGATCGAAAGTCCGGATTGCGGCATCTGCCCCATCATACCACTCTATTTCAGCATTACCGGCAGGAAGCTGAAAGGTATACTCTTCACCTGTGCACAGATCTATCTCTGTTTCTGATGTATAGGTTGGTATAGGAGTAAAGTCAATCACGGCTTCATCGGAGGCCTCGCAGCCACCTAGGGAAACTTCAGCGGTGTAGGTACCCGACTCAGTCACGGCGAGACTATTCTCTTCGCTGCCATCCGACCAAATTATTTCGTCAAAATTACCGGTTGCCGTCAAGACGATTTCCTCTCCTTCACAGGTTGAAATGTCGGGCCCAACATCTACCGAGGGTTCGTTGACGACCACGGTTGTTGCCTGAACCTGCTGATTGCCGCATAGATCTTCGAAAGTCAGAGTAAACTCAGTGTCCTCATCCACATTGGCAACAGGGCTGAAAGAGGTGGGATCATCCAAAAACTCGGCAGGCTCCCAAGAAACGGTACCAAAACTTGCGGCGGGCGCTTCGAGCTGAACCGGCTCACCAACGCATCCGTCAAAAGTTTCGGGAAGTCCGAGAATAAAAGGATCCAAGCAAATGACCTGTTCGTTAAACTCTCCTCCCGTAGCGCCGGTAAATCCCCAAAAGACTTCAGGATCGCCGGGGAAGACGGCAAACTGAAGGCTGATATTGATCTGGAGCCGCACCTCACAGTTCACCGAAACGGTAAATAGATTCGTCGAAGGCTCCCACGAAATATCGATGATGTAATCTTGTCCATCCTCGACATTGTCGCTTGTAGGAGAGATTTGAATAGGTCCTGCCAAATTTCCCGCCAGATTGTGATTGGCATTTCCATTGGTAGAGATGGCCATGTGGTCGTAGGCAGGATCGCCAAAACCAACATTCTGAAAGGAGTCAAATTCCACTCCCAATGAGGGGGAAAAGCCCTCGAAGCCCATTCCTGCGCCCGCATTTCCTATGACGTTATTCCCTGCTTGCTGCATGACGAAAACCATCCCGTCTGCCCCGGCAGCGTCCAGAGTTCCGAAACTCGCCGTAAACTGCAGATTGAAGGGTTCGGTAATATTGATCGCCTCATCGTACCAAATGGCACCATTTTGCCACTGTTGTGCCGAGGTGAGAATAAAGCAGTCTCCGCTCGTGGCAGTGCTACTCCCAACGAAGTTATAGCCTTGGCCTTGCACGCCTGTGGAAAGGCAAATGCTTAAAAAAAGAGCAAAAAAATATTTGAAGGTGTCAAACATACACTTATGCAAAGCTATACAATTTCATATGGCTATATCCCTCTGCTCAAGAAGCACACACTTAAATTTATACGTCTTTAATACTTCAAGACTACATTGCCTCTTTTGCGACCCGTATCGACATAGCCATGGGCCGAGGGTAAATCTTCAAAATGATAAGTTCGGTCTATGTACGGATGAAAACGGTCCTGCTCCAAGAGTTGTTTAAGAAAGAGCAGGTCTTTGTTCTTCTCCTTTGGATCCCTAAGGCCGGTGGCCGCAATTTTGGCTTTCTTCTTTCCAATCAATGCTGTCCGCATTGCGGAGCCAATCACTCCCACCCCCATGCCTGCTTCCAAGAAGATGCCGTATTCGCTGAGACTCGATTTAGCTTTCGCAAAACTCAGGCTCCCCACGGTATCGAAAACAATGTCGTAGGTCTCCCCTGCTTTGGTAAAGTCGTTGGTGGTATAATCAATCACGAAATCAGCCCCCAAGCCTTTTACCATCGCGCGATTTCTGCCGCTGCAGACTCCGGTGACGGTTGCTCCAAAGTGTTTCGCCAATTGAACCGCCGCCGAACCGACACTCCCCGAAGCTCCGTTGATCAATACGGATTGACCTTTTTGAATGAAACCCACATCTCGGAGAAAAGGGAGGGCGGTTAGAAACCCATCTACTGATGCTGCCGCCTCTTCGAAGCTAATTTGATCAGGTTTCCGGCATAACACACCTTTATCTCCTATGAGCGCGTATTCGCCGTTGGCACCGAACCCGGGCCCGATGATCCCGAAAACGGCATCTCCTTTTTTTAATTCAGTATGATCGGGACCAACTTCTTCTACTATGCCCGCCAACGTCTCGCCTAGCCTTGTGATTTTCGGCTTGGACAACCCGGTAAACAATCTGGAAAAATAGGGATCGCCTTTTCTAAAGGTAGCCTCCGTGGAAGTGACGGTCGAAGCCTTCATCTTTACCAAAACCTCGTTTTTGGTTGGTTTTGGAATAAGCACTTCCGTCATTTCGAGCACTTCGGGGACTCCATAGTTGTGGTATTCAAATACTTTCATGAGATTTAAATTTGTTTGTTTGTGCAACAAATGTATCTCGGTCAAGAGGCGAAAACGTTCGGAAAAGAAGCGTGTCTGTTCTGATTTGCAAATCAGAACAACTTAGCGATATGATTTAGCGCAAGGACTTCAGGTAGCCATTGGGCGTCATTCCCATCTGCTTTTTAAAGAACGTATTGAAAACGGTTTTTGAGTTGAATCCACTCTCATAAGCCAAGCCTTCGATGGTGAGGTGGCTGTTTTCCTGTTTTACGGCATTTTCTTTAAACGCTTCCAGACGGAGCCGATTGATGAAACCGTTGTAGTTGCTCCCTAACTTTTTGTTGAGCACCCAAGAGAGTTGGTTGGCATTGACGCCGAGCCTTTCGGCCAATTTTCGCAAAG
>DATFKV010000321.1:0-2163 GCA_035268465.1 Cryomorphaceae bacterium
TTACTGAATACTGAAATTTCCCTTATTTTCGCCGCGAATTCTGAAATTGTGAGAAGATTCTTTACCTTATTTTTATTCATTATTTACTGCGGTATAGCCACGGGTCAAAGCAAGTTTTCAATGGGCCCGATGGCAGGGTTCAATGTGGCTAAATTCTCTTCTACCAGTGAGGCTTCTGCTACGGCTCGTCCTTTTTTAGGAATCTACAGTCAGTACCGACCCATTGACCTTTTCTCGGCAGAAGTAAATGCAGCCTATTCCATGCGTGGTGAAAGACTCGATCAAAAAACCCTTCGCTTCGAGAGTAGCTTTATTGATGCTCACTTACTCGTCAAAATCCACTTTCTCGAAGCCTTTTCTTTCGGGGCGGGTATAGGTTACTACCATGCATTAAACGCTAAGGCAGTGAACCGTATCACTACCGATAACCTCTTTGAAAGACAACTTGAGGACGTTAATGATTTGTCTCAAGCGGTGGTACCACTCGAGCTTGGATTTCAATTCCAGAACGAGGCCACGCTTCACTTCTCTTATGGGTTGGGCATGAACGGTGGTTTTAACAATCCTGCATTGACCTTCCGCTTTCCGATTAGGATTGGCTCCAAAGAAAACAAGCCTCCCGGCAGGCGCGCCGTGGCCAAAAATCAAGTCAGACAGTTGCACGAGGGCGCCTTGCTGGTTCGATTGCCGACGGCTCAGCCCCTCATCGATGCCTTGGCTCAACAAGGTAGGGAAGATCAAGCGGACGACATTCTGAAAGGAGTCGAGCAAAGTAATCGCGAAATAGTTTCGGCGTTCAAGTCGAATTACTTCTTTTCAGAGGTGTATTTCTTCTACAGCAATAATTCAAAGGAGATTCGTAATGGCAATCTCTCTTCTTTGATGAGTGCCGACCTTGAGGCGGTTTCTTTCCCGAAAGGGGAGACGCTGCCCGACTACTTTATTGCTGAATTTGACAATCTACAACCCGATACCGGTCGCTATTACATCGGTAGCGCCATTGTGCCCGACCCTGACGGTGGCTTGCGCCGAGTGAAACGCTACGGCGACTCTGATATTGGGGCCAATTTTCGTGCTTTGGTGATCAAAGACCAAAACTTCGTGCAGTTGCGTGATCCATTTCCTTACTATGTGCGCAGCTTCAAGAAGAGTTGGGACGAAGTACCCGAGGAATTGATTTTTCTTTTCCCGCTTACCCCTTCATTAAATATTGATCATGGCGAGGCTGTGCGCAAGCTTGATAAAAAGCTCAGAAGATTTGGCAATGTGGAAAAAGAGAAAGGTTAAGTGAAATTGATCAAGGCAATTATCAAAGATCAGATGTCAGATATCAGATATCAGTGTGCAGTGATGAAATGGGAATTAAGAGCTGCGAATTACGAATGATGAAATAGCCGGATCCTCCCATAATTATACCCCACTGACTCCATGCCAACCCTATGCTACTCTATACCTCCTCCTATGCAGTTCCTATGCAGTTCCTGTGCAGTCCCTATCCAACTCCAATAGAAAGGATTTCAATGGGCCATATCCTTCCTTTTTGATAACAAGGTAGCTTAGCGGTTAAGCTTTAATTCTGTCATTCTCCGAAGAGTTGATTCTTTGAAACCGGATAGGCATTGAACGTGCCCAAGCCTTTTGAGACCACCTCTGCGCCGCTGGGTTTAATTGCTTCGCTGCGTGAAAACGCTGTGCTTAGTTATTACCCTGCGGCTCTGCGTTAAATTGCACCTTTGTGCGGTCTCCTAAAAGCTTTTTAAAACGCAGAGGCGGGGAGGTTGCGCTGAGCACGCCGAGAAAAATGAAGTAGAAAGTCCGAATTGACAACTGATTACCGAACCACGGCCACCTCAAAAACCATCTTTCATGACTGCTCCGTTTAATCCAATATTGTTTTAAGGAATTCTTTGAACTCACGACCCATTAGCTCGGCTTCAGGTTTGGTACTTTAGAGCCGGTAGCTTGGACTCCATTTCGACTGCGCTCAATGTGAACGCTCAGCCACCTTGGTTATGTCTTGAAGAAAGATCTAAGGTCGTTGAGCGGAGCCAAAACGCCGAATTGCAAAAGAGAGCTGACTTGCTCAGAAATGAAACGTCATTTCACCGAACCACCGTCACCTCAAAAACCATCTTTCATGACTGCTCCGTTTAATCCAATATT
>DATFKV010000322.1:0-14670 GCA_035268465.1 Cryomorphaceae bacterium
CTCTTTCTCGTCTTTTTCCCAGCGTTGGCGCATTTCATCCGTATCGATCTTGTAATCCGGCCTTATTTTTTTTGTGACCTCCCGAAGATCCATATGCAATTCGTGGGTGGTGGGCCTTCCCCAATAATGGTATCCGTTGTATACCTTGTAGACTTTCAACCCCGGTTCCAGCACCAGCGTATAGGGAATCATGGGTTTGTGTTTTTGGTCGGTATACTCGAGTATTTCCAGCTCATCCCTCACTTTTCCATCCTCATCGTAGAGAAAGGGCCAGTTGGCGCCAACCGTTTGCCTGTATTCATTTATTCCTATCAAATCTTCTTTGGCAATGGTCAATAGAACGGAGTATCCGACGGTGCATTTCATGGAGAAGTCGAGCAGGTCCTTCATCTGAGTTTGGTCTTTGGGGCAGAATTTTCCGCGACTTAGTATCAACACCATCGGGTTGTTGCCCTGCAGCACGGAGAGCTTTCGCGATTTATTCGTATGGTCGGGTAGTTCGAAATCGGGGAAAGTATTTCCGGGTTTTATTTTGTCTATCATAAAGTACTAGGTCTTTTGATGGCTTCGGGTGCAAAAACGGTACCGAGGGAATAGGGGAGCCCACTTTCTCCCATGCATTCCGGTCTCTTCACCGAGAAGTTTTTCTGAATGCTGCAAGAAATGTAAATTGGCATTTGAGAAAAAATCAGCTTCTTCGCCTTTCTCATTGCAGCATGCAAAGAAGACAACGAATGCATCGATGAGTTCCAAAGCGCCGGATCGGGTGCGCCCGACAATTTATAATTCCGTGTACGGGTGCATTGGAGAAGCCCGAGGAAATACTGAAAGAGAAGACGTCACATCTTGGATGGAGTGAGAGTTCTGAGAGGTGTCTTTGCAGAAGGGTCGCATCCGTTTGCTTACAGCCAAATTCATCGATGGCTAAAACTTAAAGATCACTTCTTTGTTTTGACCAAATGACAATCATCATCGGAGCGGGATTATCGGGGCTTTTGACGGCCTTCCGGCTAAAACAAGCGGGAATTCCATTTAAGGTAATGGAGGCTCGGGAGAGGGTAGGCGGTAGAATCAACACCTTGTCGGAGGCGGACGGTCCGCCTCTTGAAATGGGTGCCACCTGGTTTGGAGACCAGCACATACACCTCAAAGCACTCTTGCAAGAATTGGGAATCGACGGATTTGAGCAGTACATGGAGGGTACCGCATTCTTTCAACCTTTCTCCACTTCACCTGCCGAGTCCATCCAAGTCCCCGCTCAACCGCCGAGTTACCGAATTAGCGGTGGCTCGTTCTCTCTCATTCGGTCACTTTATGAAAGACTAGACACCAATGCCGTCCACTTCAATCAAGCGGTAAAACAGATCAGGTTTCACAAAGACGGCGCAACGGTTTTTGCGGCAGAGGTGTTTGAAGCAGATCGCATAGTAATGGCTCTTCCGCCAAAGCTCTGGGCGAATAAAATCTCCTTTTCACCCCCTCTCCCCAACGACTTAAGGGAGATCGCCCTACAAACCCAAACGTGGATGGAAGACTCCATTAAAGTGGCACTGACTTATGAGAAAGATTTTTGGCAGGAAGAAAATTTATCGGGAACCCTCTTTAGCAATACGGGTCCGATAACCGAACTATACGACCACAGCAACCGTCAAAGATCTAAATATGCGCTTTGCGGATTTATCCATTCGGGATTCAAGCAGCTCAGCCATTCCCAAAGGCAAGCGCTGGTGATCAGTCAGCTGAAAGGCGTTTTCGGAACAAAAGCCGAAGCTTTTACCGGCTATGAGGAATGCATCTGGAGCAACGAAGAATATACATGCGCCGCATCTGATGCAGAGCATTATCCCCACCAAAACAACGGTAACCCCGTTTTTACTCGGTCACTCTACGGTGGAAAGCTAATCCTCTCGGGCTCCGAAACGGCTCCAACCTATCCCGGATACATGGACGGTGCGGTATTTTCGGCCAATGAAGCGGCGGGGAAGATTGTTGCTTTATCTCCTCACTGACTTGTAAATTAATCTTATTCCCGCCGAGAATAAGATATCGATCATCACCCTACTTTCCTTTGTTAAACAGCCATCTGTTCAGGCGGTAAGTAGCGGAGGTGAAATTCAAAAATAAGTCATCTCTTCTCATCTTTGCTTTGTGAAATTTCAGCAAAGATGAGCCCACACAACCAGCTTTCATTCGTCATTTATTATTGTTGAGAAGTTTCAGCAGGCAGGTTCCCGTTTCATTTAGGATCAGGCCTGTTTATTTTGATATATTGATGTGATCAACCTGAATAAACCAAACTGTTTTGTCCAAACCCGGAACTAGCAAAAAAGGCTTGTCGCGAACACTTTCTCTTATGTCTGCTCTCAGCATAGGAGTCGGCACGATGGTTGGAGCAGGGATTTTTGTGTTCCCGGGAATCGCATCGGGTGAGGCAGGGGCGGCAGCCATGCTTTCTTTTTTGTTGGCGGGAGTGGTAGCCCTGATCATCGCTTTGTGCACGGCCGAGCTTTCTACCGCGATGCCATCCAGTGGCGGCGGGTACTTCTTCGTATCGCGTACTTTCGGACCATTCTGGGGCATGCTGACCGGCGTGAGCCTATGGATGGGGCTGATCTTTGCCAGCTCTTTCTACCTCACCGGTTTCGGACGTTACACCATTGAGCTTTTGAATGAGGCAGGCGCAAGTCTCGGCGATTTTTCAGTTCTCCTGGCGGTAGGAACGGCTCTGCTGCTTATGCTCATGAATTTCTTCGGGACCAGAGGCGTTGGTAAATTTCAGAATACGGTGGTTCTGAGCCTTACGGGAATATTGGTCTTGCTGTTTTTGTATGGGATACTGGAAGCTACCGGTATAGTGGGCTCCGTTCGATTGCCGGAATCATTTGCTCCCAAGGGACTGAAACCGGTTTGGGGCGTTTCGGCTCTCATCTTTACCTCCTTTCTCGGATTTGTTCAGATAGCCACCGTTGCCGGAGAGATCAAAAGACCGCAAGTCAATCTGCCGCGGGCATTGATTGGAAGTGTCCTTATCGTTACTTTCCTCTACGTCATTGCCATCTTTGTGAGCAATAGTGTCCTCACCGCCGATCGATTGGGTGAATTGGGTGAAACGGCACTGGTGGAAGTAGTGCGTTCGCTTGTCGGACCATGGGGGGCGCTGATTGCCATGTTTGCCGGATTACTGGCCACTCT
Source organism: Cryomorphaceae bacterium (assembly GCA_035268465.1). Lineage (GTDB taxonomy): Bacteria > Bacteroidota > Bacteroidia > Flavobacteriales_D > Cryomorphaceae > JAKVAV01. Next base: position 3,193 of record DATFKV010000322.1, read on the forward strand.
ATCAAGCGCCAATGCTTCAATCCTTAGTTCGTCACGAGCAGTCTACGCCCTTAGCCGTGACGGATTAATTCCTTCACGGCTGTCAGCCATCCATGAGCGGTTTGGAACTCCGCATTATGCTCTTTTGTCGGTGGGTGTCCCCATAGCAGGCCTCTCCCTTTTGGGGAGAATAGAGGTTCTGGCAGAGGTCGCCTCCTTTTTGCATTTACTCATCTATGGAATGCTTTGCATCTGTGTGGTCGTATTAAGGCGAAGGAAACCTTTGTGGTATCTACCCGGCTTTAAAACACCCGGATACCCCCTCCTGCCCATTTTAGGCGTGATCGCCTGTTTTGGTCTTATTGTCTTTATGCAGCAATTGTCGATCCTCTTGGGTTTTGGAGTTATTGCCTTTGCTGTTTTGCTTTTTTATCTGACCGGTCGGGACACCAAACTTGTCCCACCGGAGCCGCCGCATATAGAACCGAAGCTTCGAAAGCCTCGGGTTTTACTGCCGGTATCTCTACCACAAGAAAAACCACTTCCCTTGGCCATTTTAAAAGGTTTTACAGATCTCGAGGTGCTGCTACTGGGCTACAAAGAAATTCCTGAACAAACAGGCCCCGAACAATTTCAAGAAGAAAACGGAGAGGAGGCCAAAAGAGAATTGAAGAATGTTCGGGAAGAACTGGAAGCTGAAAACTTTAAGGTAAAGGCTGAATTGGTGTTCACTCGCGACATCTCGGAAACCACCGAGAACGTTATCGTGAAATACAATTGCCACGCGCTGCTGGAAATAAAGCCGATTGGTGAGCTCAATCGGCTTCTCGTTCCCGTTTACGATATTAATCAAATAAGCAGACGATTTGCTACGGTAATCTTTGAGCTTGCTACTGCGGGTAACCTTCCGGTAACACTGCTATTTTTGGAAATCCCCGATGATTCCAAAGACATGGATGCCATGAAAAGAAAGGCACTCAGCCAACTTAAGCAAGTCGGTCTAAAAGCGAATCAGATAAAAACGACATTCAGGGAAGTTGAGGATATCACCCAAGCCGTGAAGGATATAAGTGAAGCAGATGACTTGGTGATTCTCGTAGAAGCAGATTCAAAAGAACGGGAATCATTGATCAATAAAATTAAAAATGAGATCAGTGAAGCAATAGATTGTCCGGTGTTGGTAGTGCTCGAGGAAAAAGAGGAGGAAAAGGAAAAGGAGCGGGAGGAGCAGAAGGAGAATAAAGAAAGACAGGATGAAAAAGCATCAACGGAATGAGGATCGATCACAATACACTCTCACAATGCTGATCACTAATTTGGGGTTGGGACGAAGCCTCTTTCCTTTTGCCTAAATTTGAGGACACCTTTAACCCATTTCATATGAACCGATTTCTTTTTCTTCTGACGGCTGTTTTGCTTTTTGCTTGTAATGAAACCCCAAAAAGCACCGCCGATTTAGGTGTCGTAAAACTGGAAGTACAAGGTTCTCCCGAAGCGGTGGAGGCCTTCAATACCGGCCTTCTCTTGCTACACAGTTTTGAGTATGAAGACGCCCGAGAAGCCTTTCGAAAAGCCATTGCAGCAGACTCGACCATGGCCATGGCCTATTGGGGCGAAGCGATGACTTTTAACCATCCCATCTGGCATCGTCAGGAGCGCGATAGTGCCCTCATGAGTATGGTCAATCGCGACAGGGCAGGAGCAGAGGCTGACTCAGAATTGGAAGCTGATTTTTTGGAATCGCTGGAGATTCTCTACGCAGAAGACATCGAGAAAGAAGAACGCGATGACAATTACTCAGCATATTACGCCGAATTGGCCGAGCGTTATCCGAACAACCACGAAGTACAGTCTTTTTATGCGCTCTCTTTGATGGGATCTGTAGAGGATGCTCGCGATTTGGAAATCTATGGCAAGGCAGGAGAAATTGCAGCGTCTATCGTAAAAGAGAATCCCCGGCATCCGGGTGCCTTGCATTACATGATCCATGCATACGATGATCCGGATCATGCTTCTTTGGCTATGGAAGCCGCTCGAACCTATGCTCAGGTGGCCCCTTCAGCGAGTCACGCCCTGCATATGCCCTCTCACATTTTTGTGGCTGAAGGCATGTGGGATGAGGTGATTTCTTCGAATGTAGACTCTTATCAAGCCAGTATAGACCGAATGGAGGAGAAAGGCCTCGATAACAGTGCTCGCGGGTACCATGCTTATCATTGGCTGCAATACGGATACCTTCAAAAAGGCAATTTTGAAAAGGCCGGGGCGATGGTGGATAGCATGAAAATTTATGCCAAGGAGACACCCACCAAAAGAGGGCGATCCTACTTGGTGCGCCTGCAGGGGACCTATTTGGCGGAAACGGATGAGTGGGACGGCCGCCATTCCGATATTTCCGTGGATGTTTCCGACCTTAATATCACCGTCAAAGCGGGGAGGTATTTCATCGAAGCTATGCAGGCGTATGCAAATCAAGAGCCCGATTCTCTTTATGCAACGACAGATCTGATGGACGCGTTGATTCGGAGGGAGTCCCTCTTTGCCGATACCTCCGACTTCAAACTTTGCATCCCAAGCGATTTAAGTACGGCCAGACCTAGTGAAATCGTAGAGGCAAAAGCGATTTTTTATCAAATAAAAGCGCTTGGAGCGATGCTAGCCGAAGATGATGAAATGGCGGAAGACTTTCTGATCAAATCCACAGAGTTGGAAGATTCCGGTGATTACAGTTATGGCCCTCCCAATATACCGAAGCCCACCCATGAGTTGTATGCGGATTGGTTGCTTTCCCAAAACAGATCTGAAGAGGCCGTGGTCGAATACGAAAAGGCGCTGGAGCGGTGTCCCGGAAGAAGGCTTTCTGAACTTGGTAAAGAGGCTGCACTTGCTGCGATGGGTGGAGAGCAAACTGCAGGGCTCTGAGGATTTGGTTCGCTTCGCCTGCCTGGCGGTAGGCTCACTTGATTGATCCACGGCGGCGCGGCGATACGGCGTTTGGGCTTCAGTTTTTCTTGCAGTTCTGCCACAGATGAACACGAATGAGAAGTAGTTTGCTTCGCCTGCCTGGCGGCAGGCAGGCTCACATGATTTAGGTACAAAGATGCTGCAAATCAGTGGTTTGTGTTCCCTGTGCTTACATATCTTCCACAGATAACTTCAGAACCCCGATCATGGGTATGGATGAAGCGACTTGTTCTACCTTCAGGTTGCTAAAGATTCGTCTTTATAAAAATGCCATTTAATCGTTGGTAGAAACGTCCTTGTCTAAATTTTAAAACTTTCTCTATTCGATCATGTACTAGCTAATGCTTGCACAAGAGACTTTTCATCTATGGGATGTCTCTGAGGAGTTGAAATGGAGGTGCGGGACTAAGAAGCTATTTTTTTTAATGCTATGAGATGGCTCAATCATTCGAATACTGAGTAGACCGCTTTTGGATAAATGATAAGTGGTTAAGTGAAAGGTTCATTCATAGGCCTTTTCGGGGTGAGTTTAAACAATGTATTAACAATTAATAATCATATGAATTATAAAAAGAAAACAGCAATTATTTTCTTCTTGCTCCTTGGCTTGCTGAGAGCAGAAGCACAAGTGGCCGAGGCTGCTTCGGGTGGTGAAGCAACAGGGTCTAATGGGTCAGTGAGCTACTCTGTTGGACAGATTTTTTACACGGCCGCGACTGGGGCTGATGGCAGTATTTCTAGCGGGGTCCAGCAGGCTTACGAGATCTCATCAACCCTTGGGATTGGGTATGAAACAATCTCTTTGGACCTTTCTGTGTATCCTAATCCAACTGCAGATATCCTCACCTTAAAAGTGGAGGAAACCTCTCAGTTGACTTATCGGCTCTACAACGTTCAGGGGATTTTGATTGACGAGAATAAAGTGAATGGTTACACCACGGCTATCGACTTGGAAGCTCAGCCATCGGCAACTTATTTCTTGACCGTCTTAAAGAATAATGAGAAAGTTAAAACATTTAAAATTATAAAAAACAATTAAAATGAAAAAACTCTACACTATAATCGCGGCGCTCGTCCTTTCTGCAAGCGTTTACGCTCAATCTCCTGAAAAGATGTCTTATCAAGCCATAGTCAGAGATGCCAACAACAATTTGCTCAATTCACAAGCCGTAGGTATGCAAATGAGTATCATACAGGGCTCGGCTGACGGAGTGTCTGTATATGTTGAAACACAGAATAAATTAAGTAATGCCAATGGATTGATCAGTTTGGAGATAGGTACCGGAGACGTTGTTGCCGGTGATTTCTCTTCTATTGATTGGGCCAATGGTCCATTCTTTATTAAAACTGAAACGGACCCGACAGGAGGTTCAAATTACACCATTACCGGTGTTAGTCAATTGCTAAGCGTACCCTATGCACTCTACGCAGAATCGTCGGGCAGTTCCATTCCGGGGCCGCAAGGACCTGCAGGTTTGGACGGAGTAGACGGAGCTGAAGGGCCAATGGGACCTCAAGGACCTGCAGGGGCTGATGGGATAGATGGTGAAGTAGGACCACAAGGACCGATTGGAGAGACGGGTGCCGTAGGACCAATGGGACCCCAAGGACCTGCAGGATTAGATGGAGTTGACGGAGTGGATGGTGCCGTAGGACCCATGGGACCACAAGGCCCTGCAGGTTTGGACGGCGCTGACGGATTAGACGGAGCCGTTGGACCAATGGGACCGCAAGGACCGATTGGAGAGACGGGTGCTGTAGGACCCATGGGACCGCAAGGCCCTGCAGGATTAGATGGAGCTGACGGAGTGGATGGTGCCGTAGGACCAATGGGACCGCAAGGCCCTGCAGGTTTGGACGGTGCTGACGGAGAAGTTGGACCCATGGGACCACAAGGCCCTGCAGGTTTAGATGGCGCTGACGGAATAGACGGGGCAACAGGACCAATGGGACCACAAGGCCCTGCAGGTTTAGATGGCGCTGACGGATTAGACGGAGCAACAGGACCAATGGGACCTCAAGGACCCGCGGGAGAAACAGGTGCGACAGGACCTCAAGGACCCGCAGGAACCTATACGGCAGGATCAGGAATCGAGATATCTGACGGGGTGATTAGTGCCACTGCCACAGGTTCTTCCGAAATGCCGGAATATGCTTATGTATACATTGGAAACTCCAGCGCAGGGGGCGCACAGTCGTTGACTTCCATGTTCCCTGCCGCAACTTATGTAAACGGAGTGGTCATGAACGGATCTTCAATTACCCTACACGCCAATAAGCTTTACGAGGTATCGGTTTCCTTTTACATTTACAATGCTTCGGGGGGACACGTATACAAACTGAAAGATAACACCAACAATCAATACCTTGGAACGGAGATTTATTTCGGACAAGGTGGTGCTGATATCTCCTACAACTTGGCATCTACCAGTTGTTTGATCAAACCATCGACAGATATTGAGTTGATTTTGGAGAAAACACAAGGAACGGATGTGAACCTGATTGGAAAAATGGTGGTGAAAGAGATTAAATAGAACTTTGATTAAACCCGAATAAAAAAGAGACAGGCCATGCTTGTCTCTTTTTTTTATACAATTCGCTCACGATTTTTCCACGGATGAGCACGAATGGACACGGATGAATGGTTTGGTTCGCTTCGCTTGCCTGGCGGTAGGCAGGCTCAGCGGGGATAACCACAAAGGCATCAGAATGCCGACTAGTATTGCCGACGGAGAAGCGGATGCAATGTCATAGCAGGACTGACATCACAAAACCAAGTACTCCGCTAAATCTTACTACTTTCGACGGCGAAGAAAAAGAGCCGGAAAACGACAAGTAATTAAAAGAAAAATTCCATTCAAATAGATGCAACAATCCGATCTAAAAGCAATCATTCAAGGCATTCCCAAAGCAGAACTCCATCTGCATCTCGAAGGGACTTTCGAACCCGAACTCATGTTCGAGATTGCCAAGAGAAACGATATATCATTGGCTTATGACTCGGTGGAGTCGCTAAAGGAAGCGTATGAATTCAATAACCTCCAAGAGTTTTTGGATATCTATTACGCAGGTGCCGCTGTACTTCTTCACGAGCGCGATTTTTACGATCTCACATGGGCGTACCTTACCAAAGTCCACAGTCAGAACGTGGTTCATGTGGAGGTGTTTTTTGATCCACAAACGCATACGGAGCGAGGGGTTCCTTTTGCAGTGGTGATCAACGGCATCCTTAAGGCGCTCGAGAGAGGACAGCGTGAATTGAACATTTCCTACAAGCTCATCATGTGCTATTTGCGGCATTTGAGCGAAGAAGCAGCATTTGAAACACTCGAAGCCTCTCTGCCATTCAAGGATCGAATAGCCGGGGTAGGATTGGACTCCTCCGAGCGAGGAAATCCACCTAGCAAGTTTGTCAAGGTTTTTGAAGCATCTGCCAAGCACGGATACAAATTGGTGGCGCATGCGGGTGAGGAAGGACCGGCCGAATACATTTGGGAAGCGCTCGACCTGCTGAAAGTGGTTCGAGTGGATCACGGAAACCGCTGCTTGGACGATCCCGAATTGGTCGAGCGGTTGGCTGAATTGAAAATGCCATTGACCCTTTGCCCGCTTTGCAATGTAAAACTCAAGGTGATCCAAAAATTGGAGGATCATCCCGTAGCCATTCTTTTGGAAAAGGGAATCTTGGCCACCATTCACTCCGACGATCCTGCTTATTTCGGTGGTTATATGAATGAGAATTATTTTGAAACGGCTCAAGCCTTAAACTTGAATAAAGATCAATTGCAGCAATTGGCCATCAATGCCTTTGAGGCGAGTTGGTTGAGCCCCGAATTAAAGGCAAACCACATTTCCAAAGTCAAAGACTATTTCAGTTCCTTAAATTAACAACTGCCGCAGCTAGATGAATTTGTAGAACAACCCTACCATGACCAATAACGACGTATTAAGACGCATGCGCTACTTGTTTGACTACAATGATCAACAGATGATTGATCTATTCAAATTGGCCGATCACAATGTAAACCGTGAACAAGTGAGCAACTGGATGAAAAAAGAAGACGATCCGTTGTTCCATCCGATGAGGGATAAAGAGTTGGCCATTTTCCTGAATGGGATAATCATTGACAAACGCGGAAAAAGAGACGGCCCCACACCGCCGCCCGAAGATCCTTTGAGCAACAACATGATCCTTCGGAAACTCAAAATTGCTTTGGAACTAAAAACAGAGGATATCATCGACATCTTTGCGGGAATCGACAAACAAATCACCAAAAATGAATTGGGCTCTTTTTTTCGAAAACCGGGGCACAAATCCTATCGACCCTGCCTGGATCAATACCTGAGAAACTTCCTCGACGGATTGCAGAATAAATACAAGAAGTAGTATGGTCGGTTAATGGGATCTCAAAGCTGGATGGACGATTAGCGAGACTTACTCGCATTTCATAAGAATTGATGGGCCTACAAAAGATCACAATACCCCGATTTAGTCGATCCCTTTTTCTGGCGATCATGCGTCTGTACAGGCCGTAAACCGTCGAAATTTCCCCTTTCCAATCGATCTATTCAAGGGAGGCAATTTATTTTCTGAAAGTGACTATTGTCATCAATTAAGGATTACATACACGGTAACTTAGTTCTCGCAAAACTACTAATACACAAGATCATGGAAACTTTACAAGATCGTGCTTTGAGCGTTTACAAGTTTGGACATAAACAAACCGACGGAAGTAAGGAACTGAAAAACTTACTCGGCGGAAAAGGGGCCAATTTGGCCGAAATGAGCCGCATTGGTATTCCGGTTCCTCCCGGGTTTACCATCACCACTGAGGTTTGCACTCAGTACAATGAGGAAGGCAAAGAAGCCACCATTGGAAAAATTGAACCCGATGTGCGGAAAGCGATTTCGGAAATTGAAGAAATGATGGATTCGGTTTTCGGTGATCCCGAAAATCCACTACTCATCTCGGTGCGCTCCGGTGCCCGCGTTTCTATGCCCGGTATGATGGATACCGTCCTTAACTTGGGATTAAATGATGAATCAGTTCCGGGTTTAATTGCCAAAACGGGCAATGAGCGCTTTGTTTGGGACTCATACAGGCGCTTCATTCAAATGTACAGCGGGGTAGTTCTCGGCTTAAAGCCCGAAAACAAAGACGACCTCGATCCATTTGAAGAAGCAATCGATCAACTAAAAGAACAAAGAGATATAGAACTGGATACCGATTTTACCGTCTCCCACCTGAAGGAATTGGTCGGCACATTTAAGGAGATTGTAAAAAACCGATCGGGTCAACCATTTCCAAAAGATCCTTGGGATCAATTATGGGGCGCTATCATGGCTGTTTTTGATAGCTGGAACGGAGCGCGCGCCATCTACTATCGAAAAATGCACGGGTACCCTGAAGATTGGGGCACCGCCGTGAATGTGCAAGCCATGGTGTTCGGAAATATGGGCAATGAATCTGCTACTGGCGTTTGCTTTACCCGTGACGCGGGAACAGGCGAAAACGCTTTTAATGGTGAGTATCTGCTCAATGCCCAAGGAGAGGATGTAGTGGCGGGGGTAAGAACGCCACAGCAGATCACAAAGCTAGGTTCGCAGCGCTGGGCTAAATTGGCTCAAGTTGGGGAGGAAGATCGCCGTGAAAAATTTCCTTCCTTGGAAGAGGTGATGCCCGAACTCTATCGCGAGTTATTCGACTATCAGCACAAGCTTGAAGATCACTATCGAGACATGCAGGATATGGAGTTCACCATTCAGGAAGGAAAACTATGGATATTGCAAACGCGAAACGGAAAGCGAACCGGCGCCGCGATGGTCAAAATAGCCATGGATCTCTTCGAAGAAGGTTTGATTGATGAAAAGACCGCTCTGAAAAGAATAGACCCGCTCAAACTCGATGAACTTTTGCACCCCGTATTCGATCCTCAAGCGCTTAAAGAGGGAACCATCATTGCCCAAGGTCTGCCCGCATCACCCGGAGCGGCTACGGGAAAGATCGTCTTCTTTGCCGATGAAGCAGACAAGTTCAAATCTTCCATCCTCGTAAGGACCGAAACTTCTCCCGAAGACTTGGAAGGAATGCACATAGCCAAAGGTATAGTGACGGCACGCGGAGGGATGACCTCACATGCTGCCGTGGTGGCCAGAGGTATGGGTAAATGCTGCGTTTCAGGAGCAGGAGCCCTCAAGATCGACTACAAGTCTCGCACGCTTAGAGTAGGGGACCACGAATACCACGAAGGAGATTGGATATCTATCAATGGAACTACCGGAAATATTTTTGAAGGAAAGATAAGAACCAAGATACCTGAGTTGAGTGGCGAATTTGCCAAGCTGATGTCATTGAGCGACAAGTTCTCCGGGATGGAAGTTCGCACCAATGCCGACACCCCCAAGGATGCCCAAATTGCCCGCAACTTCGGAGCGGTAGGAATAGGATTGGCAAGAACGGAGCACATGTTTTTTGAAGTGGACCGCATAAAAATCATGCGCGAAATGATTTTGGCAGACACCGTTAAAGGCCGCAAGCAGGCGCTCAAAGAATTGCTACCCATGCAGCGCAGCGACTTCGAGGGAATCTTTGAAGCGATGCAGGGCTATCCGGTTACGATTCGCTTGCTCGATCCGCCACTCCACGAATTTGTTCCCCACCAATTGGCTACTCAAAAAGAGCTGGCTGAGGACCTTCACATTTCACTCGGAACCATCAAGCAGAAAGTCGCTGATTTGCATGAGTTCAACCCCATGATGGGCCACCGAGGCTGTCGTTTGGGAAACACCTATCCCGAAATCACCGAAATGCAAACCCAGGCCATCCTTGAAGCTGCATTGAACCTTAAAAAGCAAAAAGGAATAGAATCGAAGCCCGAAATAATGATTCCCCTTATCGGTACGGTAGAGGAATTTCTGATGCAAAAACAGATCATTCAAAAAACGGCCGAGGCTGTTTTCGAAAAGCACGGAGAAAAGGTTTCGTATAAAACCGGTACGATGATGGAAATACCCCGAGCTATGCTGATAGCTGATCAGATCGCTCAACACGCGGACTTCTTCTCTTTTGGAACCAATGACCTGACCCAAATGACCTTCGGCTATTCCAGAGATGATGCGGGCAAGTTTCTTCCCATATACTTGGAGAAAGGAATTCTGAAGCACGATCCGTTTGAAGTGCTCGATCAGGAGGGAGTCGGCCAACTGATTCAGATGGGAATTGAGCAAGGGCGGAAGACTTTTGCAGAACTGAAAATCGGTATATGCGGAGAACACGGAGGAGAGCCAACGTCCATTGACTTTTTTCACCGCTCCGGAATGAACTACGTGAGCTGTTCTCCTTATAGAGTGCCTATAGCCCGAATCGCTTCAGCGCAGGCTGCCATTGCGGCGGGCGAGTAAAGTAAGTAGTTTTAGAAAAGGATAGCCCTCGGGAGGAGAGATTTTTTCGGGGGTTATCTTTCTAAACTGTAGGGGCAAAGTGACCGAATATCGGAGTAGTATTTCCGCATTTCGGAAGCGCTATTTTATCGGGTCAAATTTTCTGAAAAACGGACAGACTTACTCTGAATTTGAGTAATAGTAACATTATAAACCCTTCTAAACCAAATACTCATGATCGAACAATTAAATAAAAGCGAGAAAAACATTTTGGCCATCGAAGTCATTGATGGTTTTACTGAAACAGATGCAAAGCTTTGCCGGAAATATTTCAACGAAAAGTTGAAACAGGGTTTTGATCAAGTGAATATTCTGGTCAAACTTGACGAATTGAAGATGAGCAATTCCAGCATTAAGGCCTTTATGGAAGATTCTATCTTCGGATTGAGAAATTACAGAAAGTTAGGGCACATGGCCATAGTAGCACACTCCCATATTATAAAAGCATTGGTGCCCATTGACAACTTGTTCTTTCAAAGAGCTAAAAGAGGAAGGCAGGAACGCTATTTTGATGCTTCGCAAATGGATGAAGCAATGGCTTTCGTTTCTGAGACAGCTGAGGAGTAATGGTCTTTTTTCAAAAGGAAAATAACGCTTGCCCACCATGTAAACTTCTTTTTCGACACGTGAGTCTTGCAGCAAACCTCTCGAAAGGATAACTGATTTTTTCCTATTTTCGGCAAAATCAATTGCTGAAAATCAGAAGTGACAATCCACTCTGAAAAATCCACCAGTAGAAGAAGAAAGTTTTGTAAACCGAAGTCAGGAGAGAAGTAAGGGATATTTTGGCTGTAAATATTTCAATGATGAATCGAACCAATCCGGCTCCGGCCCAAGGAGTAAGAAAACTGACATTAAAAGATCAAGCTCCTGATTGTGAAATTTTCATCAACAAGCCGCTTTACGATCTCAAAGAAATTGTGGCCAATAAGAAAGTAGTAGATATCGGCTGCGGTTATGGTCGAAATAAACCTTTGGTAGAATCGGTCGGGGGAGAATGGATAGGAGTGGAGCCATTCCAAGGGGGAGCGCATACCGTAGTAGGAGATGCCGAAAACTTGCCCTTTGACGATGCCACTTTTGACGTGGCAATA
>DATFKV010000323.1:0-4083 GCA_035268465.1 Cryomorphaceae bacterium
ACCATGAGTAAACTAACTACGCTCGGAGAATTTATCGTTGAGCGACAATCAGACTTTCCTTTTGCCAAAGGGGAACTATCCCGTTTATTAAGCGCCATTCGTTTGGCAGCTAAAGTCGTAAATCGAGAAGTGAATAAAGCAGGCCTCGTAGACGACATTCTGGGTGCTGCAGGCGAAGAAAACGTTCAGGGAGAGCAACAACAAAAGCTGGACGTTTATGCAAACATTAAGATGATTTCGGCTTTAAAAGCTCAGCAGGAAGTTTGCGGAATCGGTTCGGAAGAAAACGAAGATTTCATCGCTTTTGACAAAGGAGAAGCCATTTGGGGTAAATACGTGGTCTTGATGGATCCGTTGGATGGGTCCTCAAACATAGATGTAAACGTGAGCATCGGGACAATTTTTTCCATTTACAGGAGGAAAAGTAAGCCCGGCACCGTGGCTACCCTTGAAGACTTTTTGCAGCCGGGAGTTGATTTAGTTGCCGGTGGATATGTGATCTACGGATCTTCCACCATGCTTGTTTTCAGCACGGGGAACGGAGTAAACGGATTCACACTTGATACTTCGATCGGTGTTTTTTGCCTTTCGCACCCCAACATGAAAATACCCCAAGACGGAAATATTTATTCCATCAACGAGGGGAACTACAAGCAGTTTCCGGAGGGAGTAAAACGATACATCAAGTACTGTCAGGAAGAAGACGAAGAGTCCAATCGACCCTACACTAGCCGCTACATCGGTTCGTTGGTGGCAGATTTTCATCGAAACCTCATCAAGGGTGGAATTTACATCTACCCCCAAACGGGGGCCAATCCAAAGGGTAAGCTTCGATTGATGTACGAGAACATTCCATTGGCTTTTCTTGTTGAGCAAGCCGGAGGCAAAGCGACTGATGGAAAAAATCGGATCATGGAGATTGAGCCCGAGCACCTTCACCAGCGCACACCACTTTTTATAGGCTCGAGAAAAATGGTGGAAACTGCCGAAGCATTTATGAGAGAGCACAGCCCGGTAGAGGCGAGGATTAAAGTATGACTATAAGCGAACTCGCAAAAAATTACACAGAGAGCCCCAAGACGCTCGCCATTTCAACCGCCCTTCAAACTGAAAGTGCTCGACTTTCCCTGCGCGGTATTGTGGGTTCCGGATTGGCTTTTTTGGCGCAGGCCGTAATAAAGGAAAGCAACAGGGATCATCTTTTTATCTTCAACGACAAGGAGGAAGCAGCCTATTTTCTCAACGACCTTCAGAAATTTGAAGGCAAGGATTTCATTTCTGTTTTTTACCCCGAGAGCTACCGCGTACCTTACGAAACAGAGAATACCGACAACTCAAATATCGTCCTTCGCGCTGAAGTTTTGAAGACCATTTCCGGAAAGGGAAAAAAACCTTGCGCCATCGTGACCTATCCCGACGCGCTGGCCGAAAACGTGGTAACCCGAAAGCAATTGGGTAGCCACACATTCAGGGTAGAGGTCAATAAATCTTACAGCATTGAGTTCATCAATGAACTACTCACCGAATACGAATTTCATCGGGTGGATTTCGTTTATGAACCCGGGCAGTTTTCCATACGTGGAGGAATCGTGGATGTTTATTCATTCGGCGAAGACTTTCCCTACCGAATCGAATTTTTCGGGGATGAAGTGGAATCGCTCAGACAGTTTGATCCCGTGACCCAACTATCTACCAAAACTGCAAAACGGTTTACGATCATCCCGAACATCCAGCATACGACCATGCTGGAATCGCGGGAAAGCTTTTTGGATTTTATTGGAAATGAGACGGCCATATGGTCGAAAGACGATTCAATCATTTCTGACAGACTCGACCATTTATATGCGGTAGCCGAAAAGCAGTACGAGAAACTCAAGACTCAACTGAAAAGGCTTCCGCCGAAAGACTTGTACATCAGCGGCGATACATTTGATCGAAAAAGTGAGTCATACAGACGAATAGGATTCGGTACGAGCTACTCCGATACTGACATCAAGTTTGATTACAATCACGTCCCCCAGCCAAGCTTCAACAAGAACTTCGACCTGTTGATTAAAAATCTTCATGAAAATGAAGAAAAAGGATACGCGAATTTTCTTTTTAGCTCGAATGAAAAGCAGGTAGAGCGCTTGGAGCGCATTTTTGAAGACCTCGATGCCAAGGTGAAGTTCACCCCTATTCTCACGGAAATCGCAGAGGGGTTTATCGACAAGGATTTGCAAATCTGCTGCTATTCAGATCATCAGATTTTTGAGCGCTACCATCGATTCTATCTCAAAGAGGGTTTTAAGAAAAATAAGGAGGCGCTCACACTCAAAGAGCTCAGCAGCCTGCAGCCGGGAGATTTTGTGACGCATATCGATCACGGGGTGGGGAAATTTTCGGGGCTCGAAAAGATTGATGTAAACGGAAAAGAGCAAGAAGCCATCAGGCTGGTTTATCGTGATAACGACATACTTTATGTCAGCATTCACTCCTTGCACCGCATCAGCAAGTACTCGGGAAAGGACGGAAATCAGCCTTCGATTAATAAATTGGGAAGCGCCGCTTGGCAGAAGACAAAAGCCAAGACCAAGAAGCGCGTGAAGGAAATCGCTTATGACCTCATAAAGCTCTACGCCAAGCGAAAAGCCAAGAGTGGATTTGCCTTTTCTCCCGACAACTATCTTCAAACCGAATTGGAAGCCTCCTTCATTTACGAGGATACACCCGACCAAATGAAAGCCACACAGGCGGTAAAGGAAGATATGGAATCAGCCTCTCCGATGGATCGACTGGTGTGTGGCGACGTGGGGTTTGGAAAAACGGAAATTGCCATTCGCGCTGCGTTTAAAGCGGTGTGCGACAGCAAGCAGGTGGCCATATTGGTGCCCACTACGGTACTATCTCTCCAGCATTATAAAAACTTCAAAAAAAGGCTGGAAGATTTTCCCGCTCGGGTGGGTTTATTGAACCGTTTTGTGAGCGGAAAAAAACAAACCGAAACGCTTAAGGCACTGGCAGCAGGAGAAATCGATATTATGATCGGCACCCATAAGTTGGTAGGTCAAAAGGTAAAATTTAAGGATCTCGGTTTGCTGATCGTTGATGAGGAGCAAAAGTTTGGCGTAGGCGTGAAAGACAAGCTCAAAAATATGAAGGCCAACGTGGACACCTTGACCATGACGGCCACACCGATTCCCAGAACATTGCAATTTTCAATGATGGGAGCGCGCGACCTCAGTATCATTAATACCGCTCCACCCAATCGCTATCCCGTCCAAACCGAGCTTTTCACCCTCAACGAAGAGGTGATTCGCGATGCGGTGAGCTACGAAATCAGCCGCGGCGGTCAAGTCTTCTTCGTACACAACAAGATTCAAAATATCCAAGAAGTAGCGGGTATGGTGCAGCGATTGGTACCCGGTGCGCGTATCGTAATTGGCCACGGTCAGATGGACGGTCCGAAGCTGGAAAAAGTGATGACGGATTTCATTGAAGGGGTTTTTGATGTGCTTATTGCCACTACCATCATTGAGTCAGGCATTGACATTGCCAATGCAAATACCATGATTATTAACAACGCGCACGAATTTGGCTTGAGCGACCTCCATCAACTGCGCGGTCGTGTGGGGAGAAGCAACAAGAAAGCATTCTGTTATTTGATTTCTCCTCCGCAATCAGTGCTTTCATCGGAAGCGCGAAAGCGATTGCAAGCGGTTACCCAGTTTAGCGATTTAGGTAGTGGGATGAACATTGCGATGCGCGATCTTGACATCCGCGGGGCTGGAAATCTGCTGGGTGGCGAGCAGAGCGGATTCATCAATGATTTGGGTTTTGAGACCTATCAGAAAATATTGGATGAGACGGTTCGAGAACTCAAAGAAAACGAGTTCAAGGAATTGTATCACAAAGAATCCGATAGAACGGGTGAATTTGTCAGTGACTGCGTACTCGAAACGGATTTTGAAATATTGATTCCCGATAATTACGTCATTGACATTGCCGAAAGGCTGAGCATTTACCGCGACTTGGATAATCTTTCGACGGAAATCGAATTGGAAGATTACAAGGAAAAATTGCAAGATCGCTTCGGTGAACTGC
>DATFKV010000324.1:0-3913 GCA_035268465.1 Cryomorphaceae bacterium
TGGCTACCGACCCTAAGTTTATTCTTTTGGATGAACCCTTCGCCGGGGTGGACCCCATTGCTGTAGAAGATATTCAGTCGATCGTTGCCCAGCTCAAGACAAAGAATATCGGCATTCTGATTACTGACCACAATGTGCAGGAAACACTTTCTATAACAGATAGGGCTTATCTACTCTTTGAAGGGAATATCTTAAAATCGGGGACCGCCGAAGAACTCGCCTCGGACGAGCAGGTAAGGAAAGTCTATTTGGGCAAGAATTTCGAATTGAGAAGGAAGGTGCTTTAGGTGAGCCCGATAAATACTCAGTATCTTTAGATCATGGCGAGCGACGCAAAACCCAAATTTGAAAAACGAATATTCTGGGACGTGGATTTCGCCCTTTTTCACAAAGAGAAATTCAGCACACAGTATTTACTGGTTAGCGTTCCGCAAGCCATTAGCTACTTCGCCGATGCAGAAGATGATGTGGATACGGTCAGCCTAAAAGGTCAGACTTGGGAATCGGTGAAGGAGACCATAAAGGCTGAGGTGAGGAGTTTTTTGGCTTAGAAAGTTTGCATGGATTGATACAATTGGATACACTGCTCAGTCTAGTTTTCATGGTACAGTTCGATTAGAGCGTGAAAGATTGACTCCAAGTAGGTACAGTGCTGAACATTGAGATTTCTTGTAGCTCCACCTCTAAGCCACCACCCTTTCCTCCAAATGGAAAGTGTATTTCTCCATAATTTGGTTTGCCAAAAGCTTCTTGCAAGCCGTCTCCACTTTTTTCTCAGCCTCTTCTTTGCTGTCTGCGGTAACTTTCAGTGAAATGTGCTTGCCGATTCTCACGTTGGTGATTTCTTCCAATCCTAAGTTTTTCATACTCGCGGTTACGGCTTTTCCTTGCGGGTCTAGCAGTGCGTCGAGGGGCATAATGTCAATTTCAGCGGTAAATTCCATGGCTTTATTTCGTGATTAAAGAAATGATGAAATACAAAAGTAAAACAATCGGAATGGATGAAAACCCAAATAGAATAAATAAGCCTAAACCAAAAAGGACTAAGGCGATTTTTGACTTTTTCCCGCCTGCCTCTTTCGAGAATTTAAGGGCCAGCAAGGGGATTTCAGAAACCAAGAGGATACCGAGCAATATTGCACCAAAGTCTACCAATCCGGTTGATTCCTTGAAATATATCAGGGCTTGGTTTAGCGGCCCTAATTCAAATAGACCCGCAGTCCCTGACAACGCGATACTTACCCAAAAAAGGGCGTTGGCCGGTGTGGGTAATCCTATGAATCCCGTCGATTGTCGGGTATCAATATTGAATTTACCCAGGCGATAAGCAGAAAAACCTGCCATTAAAATCGGCGCAAACAGTGCTAAAGCTTTCCAACCCATCACA
Organism: Cryomorphaceae bacterium; assembly: GCA_035268465.1. Lineage (GTDB taxonomy): Bacteria > Bacteroidota > Bacteroidia > Flavobacteriales_D > Cryomorphaceae > JAKVAV01. The sequence goes on from DATFKV010000324.1 coordinate 1,388, forward strand.
AATTCTGACTCAAACACGCCATTGAATTGAAGCGCCAGAAATACAGGCGCGACACCAAAGCTTACCACATCGGCCAAAGAGTCGAGCTGCTTGCCAAGCTCACCGCTCACGCCTAAAGCCCTTGCAGCCAGACCGTCAAAGAAATCAAAACCCGCGCTCGCGAGAATGAGCCAAGCGGCTATTTCAGGCTGATTTTGAGAACAAAAAAACAGAGACATTACACCTGCCAATAAATTGCTCAGCGTAAGTAAATTGGGAATTTGAGATTTCAATTGCATTGCCTCAAATTTAACCATTGATCGTGCAATTTTTTTAGTTCTTTCGTGTTTTACCACAGAATTGATGTTTATTTTTCGGATTATGGTTTCTCTCAAGTGGACGTTTCTGGCTTCTTGCACTTTTCTATTCTGTGTTTTAGCACAGCTGGATTCTCACGCCCAAACAAGAAAATACAGTAATGAGTTCTTAAACATCGGGGTGGGGGCACGACCCCTTGCCATGTCAGGAGCTGGAGTCGCATCGGTCACTGACGTCACTGCCGGATACTGGAATCCCGCAGGACTTACCGACATAGACGCTGACCTCGACATAGCCGGTATGCACGCCGAGTATTTTGCAGGGATAGCTCAGTATGATTACGGTGCAATTGCCAAAAAAATTGACAGTACTTCTGTGATCGCCCTTTCCGTGATTCGATTTGGGGTAGACGACATTCCCAATACCACCCAGCTGATCAATGCTGACGGTACTTTGAACTACGACAACATCACAACCTTCTCTGCAGTGGACTACGGTTTTCTAGTTTCCTACGCCAAAGAACTAAAGGTTCCTGGGCTATCACTCGGCGCCAATGTAAAAGTCGTACACCGAATCATCGGTGATTTTGCTTCCAGCTGGGGTTTTGGTCTCGATGCGGGTGTTATTTACCGGAAGGGAAACTGGCGCTTTGCTGCCATGGCCCGCGATCTTACCTCTACATACAATGCCTGGAATTACACGCTGGACGAGGAAACCCAAGAGGTATTCATTGCCACCGGAAATGAGCTTCCCGAAAATGGTTTGGAGATCACTCTGCCACGCTTCATCTTCGGTGCGTCCTACAAAAGAGAGCTGGGTAAATTCGCTTTGCTCGGCGAAATCAATGCCGCCTTGACTACTGACGGACAAAGAAATGTGTTGATCAGTGCCGACCCACTGAGCATTGATCCCGTAATGGGGGTAGAGGCCAGCTACCTCAATATGATTTTTTTGCGTGCAGGAATCGGAAACATTCAAAAGATCAAAACGTTTCAAGGAACTGAAGAATACAGTGTTCAACCCAATTTGGGGGTCGGACTCAGATTGGGGAATTTCTTCCTTGATTATGCCATCACCGATATAGGGAATACTTCAGAGGCGCTGTATTCAAATGTGTTCAGTTTACGCTTTAGGATATTTAAGCAGGCTCAGTGAAAAAACTCTACCTCCTAGGTTTTTTATTCATATCGTCATTTCTTCACGCTCAGCCTTTCGGCAATGAGTGGATCAACTACGAACAGAGGTATTACAAGTTTTCTATTGCCGAAGATGGCGTTTATCGAATCACTTTTAATGACCTGGCCAATGCCGGCATTCCCATTTCGGGAATTACTCCTGACAATATTCAACTCTTTGCCGCCAATGAAGAGGTGCCCATTTACATCGAAGGGGGCGAAGATGGTTTTTTTAATTCCACCGACTACATAGAGTTCATCGGCCGGAAGAATGACGGCTCGTTGGAAACTTCACTTTACGATACCCCCGATGATCAGCCCAACCCGTATTACAGTCTCTTTAACGATAGCTTGAACTACTTTTTGACTTGGAACGCTACCGGGAACAACTTGCGCTTTCAAGAGAATGATCTTTCGGACCTGGACTCCTACACGCCACGAGAGTTTTTATGGAAGAGATTGCGGCAGGTGTACAGCAATGGGTATTACCAAGGCCAATTGGATGCCATCGGTATTTCAGTTCCGTTTTACACCAAGGGCGAAGGCTGGATGAGTCCGCGTTTTGGGATTCCACAAGGAAGCTCTTCCATCACCACCGCCTTCAATACAGCCGGTGTTTATCAAGAATCAAATGCACCACCCGCAGAAGTCTCGTCCGTTTCAGCAGGAGTTTCCAATGCCGAATCGGGAAGTGGAAACAATCATTTTCTTCAAATTCGTTATGGAACGGAAAATACATTGGCGGTCAATTTTCAGTTTCAGGGATATGAGGTAAATCGCTTTAGCTTTGAGATTCCAAACGCAGCATTGAGTGATGAATCAACCACCATCCGTCACGAAGTGTCAAATTCGCTCGGAGTGGCCAGTGACTACCAAGCATTGGCATCGGTAGAATTGACTTTCCCGCATGTTCCCGATCTGTCCGGAGCAAATTCGTTCGAATTCCTCTATCGGTTGAATACAGCTCAAAGCAAGACCCGTTTTGATTTACTAAACGTGTCGGGAACATCCCCCAGATTATATACCAATGGGTCGGATGCCCAAAGAGCAGAAT
>DATFKV010000325.1:0-2064 GCA_035268465.1 Cryomorphaceae bacterium
GACCGCATCAAACTCATCTTCAAGAGAGTCCAACACTTTCTTAATTGGGCGATTGACAAATACAATGGCATTCCATATATCTACCCAGCCTTTTTTTGACTTGGTGATCACCTCATTGGTCCTCACCACATGGCAGCCATCCACAACTTCGCGCAGCGCCTCGCCTTCTTTGCGGTAGCATACAAGCGTCACTTCGGCACCGGCTGCTATGAGGGCCGATATTTCTTTTTCCAGTCGGATATCCTTGGGGTAAGGAGCATCAAGTAACATCAGTATTCGGGAGCCTTCTAGCATTCGGATTATCGTTTATTGTTTTATTAATCGCTCTACAAGTCGCTTAGTCAAATTTCTTCGGTGGTACTTTTCGATCACTTCAGAATCAGTCTTAATCGCCAAAGAGTTGATCTCATTGATCCATTTCAGCATGCCTTCAAGATCTCTTCTTTTGAATACACTGCCGGCCCCTGTTTCTCTAAGAATTCGTTCAATATCTCCGTCCTCATCTTCACCAATTGCCAAAATAGGTTTTCGAAAAGCCAGATACTCAAACAGCTTACCCGGAATAATTCCCTTCGAATTCTTCACCTTTGGCGAGATGAGTAAAAGCAGATCAGCTCGGCTCATTTCTTTCAGTGCATCCGCATGGGTAAGATACCCCAAATAATTTACGCTTTTTGCAATGCCGTATTCCTCAATTTTCTTCCTGACCCCTTCAGAAATACTTCCCGCTATTCTAAGTTCAAAAGGATCTTTAAAGCCTGACAAAGCTTGAAAAAATACATCCGGCTGATAAATATCTGAGATCGTGCCTGTATAAGATATGATCAGCTTATCGGATTTTTGCAATTCACCTGTATTTACCTCTATTAAGTCTTGCTCATCAAACCCATTGGTAATGACGTGGTATTTACGCTTGACTTTTTGATTGAAAAGCTCCGCAAATCCGTTACTAACCGTGATGCAAAAATCGGACTCTCGCAAGGTCTGTTCTTCAAGTTTGGCATCGCGCCTCTCGGCCCAAGGGGTTCGAAGCATTTTCTCGTTGTAGTATATATCCGTCCACGGGTCGCGAAGGTCTACGCCCCACTTGATACCCAACTGCCGCTTTAAGCTCAGGCCTATTAAATGTGTAGACTGAGGAGGACCCGTGGTGATAATAGTATCAATATCGCGAGATGCAAGAATCTCCCGGGCCTTGGCGATGGCATAGCGATTCCAACCTCTGCGGGCATCGGGAATGAAAAAGTTTCCTCTCAAAAATCGAGAAAAGGATGAATTTGATTTCTCATTGCTGAAACCACCATAGGGTACTCTGTCTTTCCCGACGGCCTTGGCGTAAATCTGCAATGGTTCGAAAGAATTGGTTCTGAAAACCTCCACCTCATCGCTAACTTCTTTCAGCAAAGATTCATCCCGTTGAGGATAGGATGCACGATCCGGGTCGACCGTGAGAATGATCGGTTTCCAGCCAAATTCGGGCAAATACTTACTGAATTTCAACCAGCGCTGAACTCCTGCACCTCCTGCGGGCGGCCAATAATAAGTTATTATCAGTAAGTTTTTCACCTACTTCGAGGGAGGGGTATACCCGCTTTGTCGCTGACAGTGCACGATGTAATACCGGTCGGTCACGTTTCGCAATATCGGTCTGATCCCCAACTTTTTCTTTTCGGGATTTTTCCATTTTGCCGAATTCTTGATCTCCCAACCTGATCGTTCCATCAGCATGTCAAATTGCTTCGGTTCAAACTCGTGGTAATGCCTGTCCCAAGGATCAGTTTCGCTCCAATAAGCCGAAGCAAACCACAGTTTAAGCGGCACGGAAGCCACAAGATTCGGTACCTCCAAATGGCGAAGTATATTGAAAGGAGCCAGCATGTGCTCAAAAATCTCGAAAGCCGTAACGCAATCCACATCCATCTTGAGGTACTTCTCAAAATCAACATCCAGATCTTCACCACCTGTATTGATTACTTCAAAGCCTGCCTTCTTCATGGCTTCACCCAGGGAATTGGGTACACCCAAGTCCAAGATTCGCTTATTCGGACCGATATTTTCGATGAG
>DATFKV010000326.1:0-2494 GCA_035268465.1 Cryomorphaceae bacterium
GTGTAATAGACGTTCTTAAAAGGTTTTTCACCGCGGTATTCATACCCCGCAATAATCATTCGAGCCACCCAGAAAAACATGATTTCGGGGGCTGTCACCAAATCATTGGTCGGATAGTAGTAATCTATTTCCTCTTTCGAATAAAAACCGTCAAAGACCGAAATCGGCCACAGCCAAGAAGAAAACCAAGTATCCAAGACATCCTCGTCTTGGCGCAGGTTTTGTTTGCTCATGGGCAAACCCGACTTTTCTGTCGCTTTGTCGGCAGCCTCTTCAGGCGTTTTGGCGATGACAAAATCATTTTCTCCACTGCCATAGTAGTAGGCAGGAATTTGGTGTCCCCACCAAAGTTGGCGGGAGATACACCAGTCTTTCACATTCTCCATCCAGTGGCGGTAGGAGTTTTTGAACTTCGGTGGCCAGAACTGCACGTCGTCGTTCATGACATGCTCGAGGCCCGGCTTGCTCAGCTCTTTCATGCTGACAAACCACTGCAAGGAAATCCTCGGCTCGATGGGAACATCCGTTCTTTCAGAATACCCAACCTTGTTTTGATAGGATTCTTCTTTCACCAAAAACCCTTGTTCTTTAAGGTCTGCGGCTATTTTCTTTCGCACTTCAAACCGATCTTCACCGATGTAGAAGCCCGCAGCTTCGCTCAAGGTGCCGTCATCGTTTAAAATGTCGATGGTTTCCAAATTGTGCTTTCCACCCAGTTCGTAGTCGTTCACATCGTGGGCAGGAGTAATTTTTAAACACCCCGTTCCGAATTCCATGTCTACATACTCGTCGGTAATGATGGGCACTTCGCGATTTACCATCGGAACGATCGCCTTTTTGCCGTGGAGGTGTTTATACCGCTCATCATCGGGATGCACACAAATGGCCGAATCTCCCAGAATGGTTTCAGGGCGAGTCGTGGCAATGGTCAAATACTCTTCCGTTCCGGCTATTTGGTAACGAACGTGGTAGAGCTTTGAGTTAACTTCTTTGTGGATGACCTCTTCGTCGCTCAAAGCGGTTTTGGCGGCCGGATCCCAGTTGATCATGCGCTTACCGCGATAGATGTATCCTTTTTCGTGAAGGTCAATAAAAGTATCTATCACGCTTTCGGAGTACTTGGGATCCATGGTGAAGGATTCCCTGTCCCAATCGCAACTGGCACCGAGTTTTTTGAGCTGCTCCAAAATGATGCCCCCGTGCTCGTTCTTCCATTCCCAAGCGTGTTTCAAAAAGTCTTCACGACTGAGATCGCTCTTTTTGATCCCTTGGGTGCGCAGGCGCTGCACCACCTTAGCTTCCGTGGCGATAGAGGCATGATCCACACCGGGCACCCAGCAGGCATTCTTGCCTTCCATTCTGGCCTTTCTGACCAGAACATCTTGGATGGTATTATTGAGCATATGGCCCATATGAAGGACTCCCGTCACGTTGGGCGGCGGGATCACCACCGTGTAAGGCTCGCGTTCATCGGGTGTTGACTTGAAAAAGCGGTTTTCCAACCAATAGGAATACCACTTGGATTCCACATTGACGGGGTCGTACTTCTTGCTAATTTCCATGAGAATAGGGTCGAAAACAATAAGTCGGCAAAGTTAGAAAAATGGATGGTGCGGAGTCAAGCGAAAGCTCCCTCAAAGAAATCTTGTTAATGTTTTGTTAAGCTCACTAACAAATCAGCGTGCTTGGTATACTTTTAACCTGCAAATAAAAAATCCAGAACAATGAAAAAATTTTTTCTATCCCTCGCAGTAGTTGCTTTCACAGTAATGGGAGGCTACGCTCAAGAAGCAAAAGCAGTAACAGGTGGTCCTGAAATTTCCGTAGATAAGGAAGTTCACGATTACGGAACGATTAAACAAGGTGCCAATGGTACATGCGAATTCGCAGTGACAAATACCGGTAGCGAGCCTTTAATCATCTCTCGTGCAAAAGGATCTTGCGGATGTACCGTACCTGAGTGGCCAAAAGAGCCAATCATGCCGGGCGAATCTGCGGTTATGACCGTACGTTACGACACCAAGCGTGTGGGAGCCATCAACAAATCAGTTACGATTACTTCCAATGCGGTAACCAACCCAACGACGGTTGTTCGTATCAAAGGGAAAGTGTTGGCTTCTGAGAATAAGGAGAGTATGCCTGTCAAAAAACAGGAAGGTGCACCAATGGCCAACTAATTTGGCTTAGCCTTGGAATCCGTTAGCTGCGTTATTCTCGTTTTTTGAGCAGTCATTGACAATTGTCAACTCCTTTGCTCCCAAAACAGCGAAAGCCTTGCTATCGAATCCCAGATGCCAGCCAAATACTAAAAACTTAAACTACCGCCACAGATCATTTCTGTGGCGGTTTTTTTGTCTTAACAAATATTCAGCTGATTAGTCATCTATGATAATCAGCGAAATACTCTTGTTTAATAGAACATCGTTGCCTTGCTATCGAACTTTCCAGACCAGACAATTACTAATAACATTTTGAACCGCTTCAGACTTTGTGT
>DATFKV010000327.1:0-5396 GCA_035268465.1 Cryomorphaceae bacterium
CAATTCCCATACTGTAAAGATATTCATTCACCAGCGAATTAGTCGGAGCGAATTGATCTCCATTCACATACCCGGCGTCAAAAAACAAATTGGCGTAAAGCGCTACGAAGGTTTTACTAAACTTATCCGAGGGCACAAATGGTATTTCGATTGATTTGGGCTTTAGGATTTCATACTTCAAATTGGATTGAAAAAGGCCGTAAGAAGTTCCGTCAATCACGTAAAATTCGTAGCCTCTCACAAAATCGCTGTACCCCAATCCTCTTAATAGGTAGTAGGGCGGGTCATCCCAGTTGACCTTTCCCTCCAGATTGTGGGCAAGGTACCACCTATCGCCTACTTTAAAGTGCTGTCGATATCCTCCGAAAGTGGTGAAAAGACCCAACCCTTCGCGATTAACGAGGCCCAATCCGTCTTGGGTTAACGTTCCATAAAGCATAAGACCTTTCAAAGGATAGCGGCGGTAGTCTCTGGTATCGTAGCGAATGGAGTAAGAGGCTCTGAGAAATTTTGAGTTGGAACCGCCGCCCGTAAAGTAGTCCGGCTGAAGCAATGGAATGGTATCATTCACTCGGGCATCAAAATAGCTCACCTCAAAATAATGGCGCAGGTAGATGTTTTCTCGGTAGCTCAAACCTGCCTTGTACTGAAAATACTGTCGAGCCTTGTCTTCAGGATTATCGTAAAAAAGCCTTTCATTGTCTTCGGTGGTGTAGACTATTTGATTGTTTTCAAAAAAGCCCGCGCTAAAGTGCAGCCCCAGCGTCTGCTTTTTGTTGAGATTGGGAATAGACCAACTCGCACTGTATTTTTTGGTGTAGCCAAACCTAAGCGTAAGGGATAAATCTTGATTGAGCCCGCGAAAGTTTGAGTGTGAGACGGACATACCGTAATTCAACCATCTCAATTCCTTGGTTTCCCACCAAGTGTTGAAATTGGTCTGTGCGATCTCAAAAATCGGGACGGGGTAAATGTACCAGCGTTCTTGGACCGTAATCAGCACGATCACGTGCTTGTTATCGACCTGGATGGGCTCCATTTCAACAAAATTGAATAGCCGTAAATTCATGACGTTATTCTCTGATTGATCCATCCCGGCTTGCAGGTTCGACCAGTAAAGGGTATCGCCAATGGCGAGGGTCACTTCTCGAAGAATGATTCGCTCTTTGGTGAGCTTGTTTCCTTCGATTATAAAGTCCGTGATGATTTTTTGACCCGTGGTATCGAGTTGGATGGATTCTACCAATTGACCGTGTGCGGCAATAAGCGAAAAGAACCCCAGAATGAAGGCTAGGAAGCGAACCTTAATCGACAAGGACTAGAAGTTTATATAGCGCATTAATTCGTCGTAGCGGTCTTTGATCATGTCGTCAAAGTCCGACTCGTGGAAGGAAGCCGAGATGATATAATCGTACCGATTGAAGGTTTGGATGATGGAGTCGATGTTCGTGAGATTCAATTTTAGGGTAAGCTCTACCTTTTGTGATTCAGGAACGGAAGTAACGTTGGCACTTAAAATCTTCGCATCATTTCCCTCCACGATTTGTGAAATTTCCACGAGTGAGTAATCGGTTTGGTTCAATTCCAATACTACGATTCCTCCGGGTTGCTTTACCGATGCCATATGAGAAAGCTCTCGAACCATGCAGTAAATGCTCACCACACCCATGTATTTGTTCTCATTGTTGAGAATGGGAATGGCGCTGAGTTGAAATTCAGCCGCCACGCGTATCAAATCGTAAGCGTGCTGATCTTTTTGCACGTAGATCATTTGTAAGTTTCTACAGCAATCTTTCAAAGGTGCCTCAGGGTCTTCTATTTCCATCACGGCGCTGTCGGAAATCAATCCCAAAAATTCATTTCCATCGACCACGGGAAGCTGCTTCATCTTAAACTCGTCCAAGAGCTGCATGGCAAAGAGGGCGTTGTCACTCCCTTCCAGGGTAGGAATTTCATCACTGATTAAATCTGCTGCTCTCATGAGTTAAAACTTTACGGTTCTTTAAACGCTTACCTTTGTGCACCGAATTTTGCAATATATGCGAAAGATGACAAAACTAAGCGTCAATATCAACAAGTTTGCCACCCTAAGAAATGCTCGGGGTGGAAATAATCCCGACTTGGTAAAAGTAGCAAAGGACTGCCAGCATTTTGGAGCCGAAGGCATCACCATTCATCCGCGTCCGGACGAGCGCCACATTACCACCCGTGATGTATACAATCTAAAACCGATTATCACTACAGAGTACAATATTGAGGGCTATCCTGATGAGCGATACATCAAGCTGGTGTGTGATACCAGTCCCGAACAGGCGACTTTAGTTCCCGATCCTCCCGAGGTATTGACCTCCAATGCAGGCTGGAACACCAAAAGTGAGAAACAATTGCTCCAAGATGTGATTGGAAAATTAAAAGAAGCCGGTTGCCGAGTCAGCATTTTTGTGGATCCGGATCCCGAAATGGCTGCTGCCGCAAAGGATACGGGCGCTGATCGAATTGAGCTTTACACCGAAGCCTATGCTACAGGCTATCTAAAAAACAAGGAGGAAGCGATCAAACCATATGTCGACGCAGCACTTGCGGCACACGAAGCGGGACTGGAAATCAACGCGGGTCACGATCTCGACTTAAACAATCTGCGGTATTTCCATCTCAACATTCCCTCCTTGTCAGAAGTGTCCATCGGCCATGCCCTGGTATGCGATGCCATCTACCTCGGTTTAGAAAATACCATCAGACTTTACTTAAAAGAATTGCGATGAAACTTGCTTTTAAACAAATGGGCGAAGGAGAGCCCATGATCATTTTACACGGTTTGTTCGGGTCTTCCGACAATTGGCAAACTTTAGGAAAACAGTTTGCCGAAGATTTTTCCGTGTACTTGGTCGATCAAAGAAATCACGGTCGCTCGCCCCATAGCGATGAATTTGATTACAATATTTTAGCCGAGGACTTAAACGAATTTATGGAAGAACATAAAATCGATAAAGCCATATTGATCGGCCATAGCATGGGAGGTAAAACGGTGATGCGATTTGCGGCTCTCTATCCTGAGAAGGTGAAAAAAATGGTTGTCGCCGACATGGGAGTGAAGGCCTATGAGCCACATCATCATGATGTCCTAAAAGCTTTTCACGCCATTGAGCCTGAAACGCTCGAATCGCGCTCGGATGCCGACGAGCGAATTAAGCATATTCTCCCCGACCGTGGGGTGCGACAGTTTTTGTTGAAGAATCTTTATCGCAAGAAAGACGATGGCTATGGACTTCGCGTCAACTTTCGTGTAATGGAAGCGGAGATGGACCGAATCCTTGAAGCGCATCCGGCCGGAGAAATTGATGTCGATGTTCTTTTTATTCGCGGTGTGAAGTCAAACTACATTCCCGATGCTGATTTCGATCAAATCAGAGAAATTTTTCCCAAGGCTGAATTCGCTGATTTGCCCGCGGGACACTGGCTTCATGCAGAAGATCCCGAAGGATTTTACCGGGAAGTAAAAAAATTTGTAACCAAGTGAAAACACCTGCCGTAATAAGTGCAGGATTTCATTAATAAGGTTTAATTGGTGATTAAGGTAGAAAGGGCTCAACGCAAGTTGAGCCCTTTCTTATTTTCACATTTTTCTTATTCGAATTCATTTTCTTATGACTTCAAAAGTGAAATCTATAACTTTACAAAAAGAAGATATGGACTTGGAATCACGTAAAATCTCGTTTATTCAGGAATTTCTTCGCCTTCAAAATGAGGAAATTATCGAAGGGCTTGAGCAGTTATTGCGTAAAAAGAAAGCGGAAGTGGTCGAAAAGAATGCTCCTATGACTTTAGAAGAATTCAATGATGAGATTGATCAAGCAATGGAAGATTCTAATAACAACCGAATGATCGAGGTGGCTGAGCTTCGAGAAAAATATAACAAGTGAAATTTTCCGTCTATTGGCTAGAATTTGCGGAAAACAAGCTAGATGACATTTACGGATATTATTCGGAAAAGGCAGGTCAAAGGATAGCCACTGAAATTGTCATTGGTATTATTGATGCCACCTTAACTCTCCAAGTTCAACCTAAAATAGGTCAGGTTGAACATTTGTTGCAACAGCGAGAAGAAGACTTCAGATACCTTGTTTTCAAAAACTATAAAATCATCTATTGGATTAATGCAGCAGCTAGGAGAATAGAAATAATCAATGTATTTGATACGCGACAAAATCCTAAAAAACTCCGACAGACTCGTAGATAAAGAGCAATTGATACAATCTTTAACCACGATATGCAAGATGAATTTAAGCGAAGTCTGCTGAGAAAAAGATTTAGTTTAAATTCTCGCAAATACACTAAGCCGCAAAGACAAGAATTCCAGACTTCACATGATATTCTTAGCGCCTTCGCGCCATTGCGTGGAATACATTTTTAGCATGCCGTATTTCAGATAAGCCGAAAACCCAGAATAACACTAAACACTCTTCGCGCCCCAGAAGGCCAATATAACCTTCTTCAATCCTTACTTCGAAATACTCAACTTCTGCACTCCTTTCCGATTTCCTTCTTTGTATTCCAAAAGATAAAAACCGACGGGCAGGCTTGAAACATCCAGCGTGAGGCCGTTGGCTCCTTTGAATGATTGTAGGTTCAACTGCTGAACCACTTTTCCCTCCAAGGTATAAACCGATATAGTAGCCGCATCGCCCGCTCCTTCAAATTCCAAGGTCACCCAATCCGTGGCAGGATTCGGGTATAGCTTAATCTCTGCTTGAGCTTGCTCAGCCGTGCTGAGTGTCGCCTCATTGTAGCGCGCGGTAAACTCCTGATAGAACAAATTGGCGATGGTGGCATCATGAATGATGAGGGTGTTTTCGTCGTTAACCGATTCGGCCGAGGAGGTCCAGTTATGCGAACCCGTGATGACGATCGGGTCTGAATCGGGCTGGCTATGGTCGATGATGCCGTACTTGTGGTGCAGCTGGCCGAAACCTTCGTGCTCAATGACGTTGATTCCTTCATCCAACAAATACTGAAAGTCTGACCCCGTTCCGTTCACGTCTTCCAGAATTCCCCGTGGTTGAACAAAGAGGTTGGCTGCATCCACAATGGCATCGGCTATGATATTATTGGTGATAAGGAGCAGGGCAAAATCCAAGTCGTACTCGGTCGTTTCGATGGCCTCTACGATAGCCGTGGTGGTATTGTCGCTCGGCGAGAAATAGAGTTCTACGTCTCTTCCTCCGATGATAAATTTCTCCGGGGTGTTTCTCATTTTCAGCTCACCGAAGCGCGAGTTCACCGCATCGGGTTGTGCACCTGAACTACCCCACATTTCTTCGAACTCAATTGTATAAGCTCTTGCCAAAGACTGATCTTTGATGATGATCAAGTTGTTGGGATCGTTAAAGAGGTTGCCG
>DATFKV010000328.1:0-3239 GCA_035268465.1 Cryomorphaceae bacterium
CGGAAAGGCCAATGATCTGAGCCGAAAAAAGCGTGATGCCACCAGCGATAATCAGGACGAGCATGAGCAAGGCCAGAAAGGCTGAGAGCAACCTATTCGCTCCCCAGGCTTCCAACTTTTGGACGACGGGCAGCAAAATAAAGGAGATCAATAAGGCCATGCTTAGCGGTATAAGCACGCCTTTGGCCAATATCATTGCGGCAAAGAGGCCGAAAGCAAAAGCCAGTGTGAAGAACAAGCGTTGGAAGGAGAGGGTCATAGTGTCAGGGGTAGTAGGTGTATAAAGCTAGCGCTGCAACCTGCATTTGTATCAGGACTTAATACGTAGTCTATCATCAAAGAAATGAAAAAAAGAGGCAGGCGGCTGCATCACTCTTGCAATCCTGCTGCAACACGACCCCAATTGTTCTAACAAAACGATTATACTTGGCGGTATACCGAATACCTGACCCTACATCCGCACTCAAGGTAAAGTCGGCTGAGCGATGAAGTCTTTACCCTTGCAAAAACAATTTCACCCGCGGGAAACCTGCTATGCCCGCCAACAACCACATCAACTACATCGAATTCGCCACCCCGATGCAGAAGAAATCAAAGCAAAAACAAGAAGTATCCTTAATCTCGATGCAATGCGCCTCAAGTATAACTCAATCGAGCCAATAACTTTCTAATACTCCCGAGGATGGCCTGGGCGCCTCGAAATCAATCAATTCGAAATCCTCATTAAGCACCAAATATCGAGGGATGTACCGCACATCGTAGTCAGCAATCTGTGAGGTAGCTTCCTTTGACAAAAAGATATTGTGAGAGAACCCTTCATTTAATGCCATTTCCCGCCATTCGTCTTCCGAGCAGTATACTCCGACACTCACGAAGTTCACCTCATCCCCATACTCTTCTTCCAAGTCTTTATAAGCGGGAAATTCGGCTTTGCAGGGCCCGCACCAGGTGGCCCAAAAATCCACTACCGTGGTTTTGCCTTTAAAATCGGATAGCGAAATTTCGTTTCCTTCAAGGTCAACACCTGTGAAGTCCACTGCTTCTTTTCCAATTAATTCAGCCATTTTCTGTCTGAAAGTGATTTTTTCGCGAACCAAGTTTTTTAAGCTTTTACCCATCACTTCCTTCTTCTCAATCAGTTGATCTCCGTAGGCCGAAAATTCGGGCAGCTTTTTTTGATAACTCTTCACCAAATCCAAATAAGCAGGCGTAGCTTGGTCATATTGACTGAAAATTTCAGTCGAATCGATTGGGTCGCTTTCCAAGCCAGCCCTTACAGGTATCATGTTCATTTCATCGAAAATCATCAAAGCCGCAATGGCATTGTTTTTCTCACTTCCCTTACCGTAGAATTGGATGGTCTCATCAAAAGCTGCCGTATTCAAGGTCAAATGAATGGAATCACCGGGCGACAAAAGCATCTGTGCCACCTCATTTCCATCGTAAAAGGTGACTTGTGAGGTGGAGTCCAACTCAGTTTGAAGTCGAAATCGGTTGTTTTGATTGAGGGAAGCAGAGTCAAGCATGAGCGCTTGAAGTCTGCCGTTTTCGCCTTTTACGGTCGTTCTTAAATAGACCTCATTATTTTTTGGATTGATGATTTCACCTGAGACAATCGCAGTGTTTTGACCGAATGATGAAATGGTTAGGATAATTAAAAGCAGCGTAATTGGATAGGTCTTCATAACCAAAAAGAATTGATTGAATAGAATATATAGTGGTTGAGCCGATTCATTTTGTGAAGTTAAGGAATTATGGAATCGCTGCATGCATTTATACCTTAGAGATAAGCAGCAGAACGAAAATAGCGACGGTCAGGGCTTTGAAGAGATAGAGCGAAGCAAAAAAATCCAATAGGGCAATTTGAGCTTGTTTGAAGTCAACTCAGGCCGGACTGGTTTAAAGCAGAACTATTCCACGTTTTTTTGACGAATGGACAGCATCCGATTATTTGAGCTTTCCGCAAACGGTTTTCGTACATTTGAGGCCGATATCTCGATCAGGTATATGGCGATGATCTAATGAACTTCAATGCTTTCGGACGGATGAGATCTAAAATAATCAGAAAATGAAGAGAAGTATAATCAGTCTCGCAATCCTATTTGCTCTCGCTCCGTTTTTTGGTTTGGCGCAAGATTCTACAGCGACATTCACCAGCATAGAGGAGGCTTTAAAGAACCCTGACAGCGTCATTCGATTGGATTTAAGTGGTCAGGAACTCGACTTTTCTCTGGAAGCGTTGAAGAAGTTCAAAAATGTGGAGTACCTCAGTTTGAAAAACGATCATTTGGAACAATTGCCTAAGGAACTATTCGAGCTGAAGCAACTGAAAGTCCTTGATTTGAGTGGCAACGACTTTTCTCAATTGCCTGAAGAATTCTCAAGATTAAAAAACTTAGAGGAACTCTACCTGAACAATGAAAAAAGCCTGGACTTAACTCAAACCATCGATGTATTGAGTAAAATGCCAAATTTAAAGTCGCTTCACCTTGAAAATGATCAGCTCAAAGAATTTCCCGAGAACATCTTTAAACTGGATCAGCTGGAGTATCTCTATTTAAATGGCAATGACCTCGAGGAAATCCCGATGGGCATCCAAAAAATGAATCAACTGAAATACCTCGACTTGCAAAGCAATCCCATCCCGCAGTCCATTCAAAATACATTTGTACCCGAGGGAAATGTATTGATTCGCTTTTAGCAATAAGCCCATTTTCCAAAGACATCCCGCTATCGGGTTTATCTAACTTACGCCCTGCCTATGGTCGTCGTTGAGCACACCTGCCGGCAACCAGGCACCTTAACCCCATAGTGACAAACTCTGTATGGCCGGGGTTCCAATTTGGCACATCGTGTTCACACAACGAACCAATTTATGCCTGCGGCGAGAGGAAGTCCTCAGGTTTCATTACATGTATTTGCCGGTTGATCCGTGCGCAATTATTTGTTATTAGACTTATCTTTGCGGCATTGAATAACACAGGCGGTCGGTCCAAAAATAGCCGCCAAAACAGATAAACGGCGGAAGATGAAACGCTTTTGGAAGAAAAAGTCGCAGGAAGAGATCAAATCTACGATCTTGGCAGCGCTTGATAAGAATGTCAATTATGACAAACAGAATGTGATGGGGATTCCCGCGTCTTTTCTCGACGAGAAAGTCTTCAATCAGGATGCGGGCTTTATCAAAGATGCCCCGTTTATTATGAGCCTCATCCAGAATCCCAACCACATCGGTTGCC
>DATFKV010000329.1:0-3905 GCA_035268465.1 Cryomorphaceae bacterium
CAATCCCCATTTGATCTCACTCGGAAGCAATGTCAGAATCGACGATTTTGCGGTGATCAGTCCTTCGAAAGCCATTTTCAAAATTGGCAATTACGTCCACATCGCCACTCATTGCACGCTCATCGGTAGGGCAACCATTGAAATGAAAGATTTCTCAGGCTTATCGGGGCGCGTATCCATCTATTCCAGCAGCGACGATTATTCGGGTGAGTACTTGACAAATCCTACCGTGCCTGAGGAATATGGCAATGTGATTTCAAAACCCGTTCTATTGGGTAAGCACGTCATCGTCGGCGCAGGAACGGTTATCCTGCCCTGCGTTAGCATCGGTGATGGTTCGGCTATTTCGGCTTTGGCTTTGGTTAATCGCGATATCCCGAAAAGTGTAATAGCGGGTGGAACTCCCTGCCGCACCATCAAGCCTCGAAAAACGGATTTGCTGGAATTGGAGAAGAGAATTAATTCTCGGAACCTTTGATATTGGCATAAGCCCACTTCAACCCCAGCACCCACCTGCGGCTCATCGGTAGCTCATCAAAAAACTGCTGAAAAACCTCGCGATCTTTCTCTCTGGCCAGAATGACTTGCCGCTCAAAAAGCAACAGCGCTTCCCTTTCCAGCTGTCGGTCTCCGACGGAGCGATAGAATTTTACCAGCGTCGAGTACCGAATAAGCCCGCGCTCAAATTGGTCGAGCGATGTCCAAATACCCATATCGTGCTCGCGGTGCGCCGAAAGCACTTGGTCGATGTACTTTGCCTTACCCTGCTTTAAGCCGTATCCGATGATAAAGACATCGGGATTCAGGACTTCGTAAAAAGCCTCGGGAAATTTTCTCGGGAAAGCGCTTTTTCGAATCAGAACGGAATTGGTGGCCGGACCGTGCTTCGAAAGCAGGTCTTTCAACTCAAATCTTTCGGGCTGTTCGTCCAAGACATGCTTGGCAATTTCCTTCCCTGTGTCGTCTATTTTAGAATAATCCGCATAAACCAATGACGTGGCGGAATCAGCACTTATCTCTTCCACTTGAAGGCTCAGCTTGGTAGCGTCAGTCCAAAGGTCATCTCCTTCACAAAGCGCTATGAATTCTCCTTTACACTGCTCAAGCGCAAAAACAAAATTTTTGGAAGGCCCCGTGTTTTCCTCATTTCTAAATGCTCTGATTCTCTCGTCACGCACGGATTGAATCACCTCCCAAGTGTCGTCTCCCGAAAAATCGTCACAGACGAGAACCTCGAAGTTCTCGTAATCCTGTCGGAGAACGCCCTCCAAACATGGCTTGATAAAGCGGCCGTGATGATAAGTTAAAACGATCACTGAAACCAATGGTTTATTCATATAGAAAGTATAAGTTGGAGCACTTCCTGCTGACCTTTTTCATCCAAATCATGGTATTGAGGCAGGCAGCATATCCGCTCAGAAATATCCTCGCTAATCGGACAGGATTGGTAGTTTACGTAATCCAATCTGTTCAGTGAGGGATTAAAGTACTTTCTCAATTCAATGCCCCGATCCATGGCCAAATCTATGGCTTTTTGCAATTTCGACGCATTCTGAAAAATTACGGGAAAGTATGCCCCGTTGTATCCTTCTGCGTCGCGAAGTACGATTGTGGTTAGGTCACTCCCTTCTATTCCCTTCCGGTAAAAATTCCACTGAGTCCTTCTCTGATCGATCAATTCAGCCGCAGCTTCCAAGTTCAAAAGCCCCATCGCCGAGTGAAATTCGCACATTTTTGCGTTGATGCCCACGCCGTCAAATTCATTGACTCCGACATGGCCAAAATTTCGAAATCGATCGATCTTGGCCTTGTCTTTTTCCGATTTGCAAAAGACCGCCCCACCATTTACCGTGTGAAAAAGCTTGGTAGCGTGAAAGCTCAAAACGGAGATGTCTCCGTATGCCAAAATTGATTTCCCATTGTAATCTGCACCAAAAGCATGCGCCCCATCAAAGAAAAGTGGAATACCGTGCTTCAGTGCAATCCTTTCCAAGTCTTCAACGTTGCAGGGGTTTCCATAGACGTGGGTGGCCAAAATGGCTTTTGTCTTTCCCGTAATTTTCTTTTCAACCTCGTTGGCATCAATGCACAAGGAGTCTGTTTCGATATCGGCAAAAATTGGTGTAAAGCCTTCCCAGACTATAGCGGCGGTAGTGGCCACATATGAAAAGGGTGTGGTGATGATTTCACCGCCAGGCTCCAGCGTTTTCAGTGCCAGCTGCAATGCCGTGCAGCCGCTGGTCACTACCGACCCGTTTTTTACACCGAGAAACTCCTCCAACTCTTTCTCGAACTGCTTTAGAAAAGGTCCGTTATTGGTCAGCCATTGCTCGTCCCAAATTTGGTCCACCATCTCTTTGTATCGCTCCTTAGATGGCAAGTATGGTTTCGTCACAGGTATTCTCATGCGTTCACACCTTTATTTAGCCAGGGCATTTGATCCATTCGAGGCGCAATGTCTAGAAAAGTCGAAAGCTTCTCTACGGCATTCTCTTCTCCCACATTCAGCACGAGCAGGTTGCTACGCTCTTTAAATGCCTTTTCCACTGCATTGATATGATTCTTGTAAGTGTCAATCAGACTCTCCCTCTGATATGGATCTTCTTCAGGACTTTCGTAAAGCGCTCGATTGGCCTCCCAAGCAAAACCTTCGTAGCGGTAGGTCGCCTTTTTCAGCAATTCTGCGGTCAGCGGTTTACCAAAAACACTTTCGTGAAAACGCACCAGTGAATTGTACCACACTTCAGCATTCTCTCGAACGGTCAGAATGTACTTTGCATCCGGATATGCGGTCATCAATACCTTGTAGCAATTCGGAGCGCTGAAGGGCAGGTCTTGAAAAAAGTCAGCCGTTTGGCAGAAATCGATGATCGATTGAAAATTTCCCTTCACATACTCTGCCAGGAGTAGCTCGTCTTTGACCTGATCTCCACTGACAAAACCGTGAAGCTCCATGAACTTTTCCAAAGAAGTAGTCCCCGTTTTATTCAACCCAATGCAAAAAACCTTTCCTTTCGGTTTCTCAACCATCCTATATTTGTCTGAAGTAAAGCACCAAATATCTTGAAAGTTTCGGTAATCATCCCATTGTACAATCAGGGGCGTCTTGTAAAGCGTGCCATCGAGAGTGCTTTGGCCCAACCCGAAACGAAAGAGGTAATAGTAATCGACGATGGATCGAGTGATGGCGGAGGCCAATTGGTGCAAAACACCTTTTGCGAAGACTCTCGCGTAAAGTGTTTTCTTCACGATGACAAGCAGAAACACGGAGCAGGTGCCGCCCGAAATGTGGGCATTTCAAAAGCCTCTCAGCCTTTTTTGGCCTTCCTCGATGCCGATGACTACATGCTGCCCGATCGTTTTTTGCTTACCAAGACCATTTTCGAATCGCATCCCGATGCCGACGGAGTTTATGAAGCATTGGGTCGCGAAGAGAGCGATGAGCTGACCATGCTCAACACACAGGTCCCTCCCGAAAAGGTGTTTGAAGAAATGGAGCCTTTCGGTAAAAACGGCCATTTCTCCGTTTGCGGGCTTACCTTGAAGGCACATGCTGCAAGAGATACGGGAGGCTTTTCCGCAAAACTCGAAATAGGGGAGGACACCGAGTGGCTCGCAAGGCTGGTACTCACCCATCGACTTTACGGCGGACGAATAGATCGTGCCGTGGCTATTCGCACCATTGATGGTAGAAACACTACCTCCACAAGCAGTCGCACCCACACCGATAAGGTTCTCATGGCGGCCATGCTCTTGGCTTGGGCCAAAACGACCGATCAGCCGAAGAACGTCCGCCGCATTCTCCTGGATCTTTACCTAAAATACCACTACGAAGAAAATCGCCTCCTCACCGAAAAATCATCGTGGAGCAGAAAACGATCTGATTTTAAGGCCGCGCTTTTCGT
>DATFKV010000330.1:0-2346 GCA_035268465.1 Cryomorphaceae bacterium
ATGGGGGCAGTCATTGCTTTGCAAACCGCATCAAACATGGATAGTCCCTTGCTGCCGGCCTATACGGTTGGTTTTACAGCTCGCCAGTCCATTATTTTGGAGTTCTCTCCTACCATCATCGCTTTAATCCTGGCGGGAAAAGTGGGAAGTAACATCGCATCGGAAATTGGTACTATGCGCGTAACAGAGCAGATCGATGCATTGGATATCATGGGAGTAAATTCTGCTGCATACCTCATTTTGCCGAAGATACTCGCGGGACTGTTCATATTTCCCTTCTTGATTATTATTTCCATGTTTCTGGGAATTTTCGGAGGGTGGTTCGTGTGCATTGCCACCGGCGTGGTTTCTTCAAATGATTACATCTATGGAATCCAATATGATTTCAGGCCGTTTGACGTGTTTTACGCGCTCATCAAAACGGTCATTTTTGCTTTTATCATTACCAGCATTGCGTCATATTACGGCTACTTTGCCAAAGGAAGCGCGCTGGAAGTAGGAAGGAGCAGCACCCAAGCGGTGGTTTATAGCAGTATTTTAATACTTATCTTCAACTATATAGTCACTCAACTTCTGCTGATTTGATCGAGGTCAACAACTTGTATAAGTCCTTTGGAGATACCGAAATTTTGACGGATATCAGCTTTACATTTCTTAGAGGAAAGGTAAACATGATCATTGGGCAGAGCGGTAGTGGAAAGTCAGTATTGACCAAGTGTATTGTTGGATTGCATGAGCCTGAAAAGGGTGAAGTACTCTATGATGGGCAAGATTTTCTGAAGTTGGAGTTGGAAGATAAAAAGGAGATCAGGAAAAACATCGGCATGTTGTTTCAAGCCAGCGCTCTTTTTGATAGCATGACCGTCGAGGAAAACGTCGGGTTTCCACTGAAAATGTTCACCGATAAAACGCCCGCGGAAATTAGGAAACGGGTGGATGAATGTTTGGATAGGGTGAATCTGGTGGGGAAGAATAATCTTTATCCCGCAGAAACCAGTGGAGGGATGCAGAAAAGGATCGCCATTGCCAGAGCCATTTCCATGAAGCCGGCCTATCTTTTTTGCGACGAGCCCAATTCGGGACTAGACCCCGAAACAGCCATCGTAATTGACAATTTGATTCACGAGATTACCTACGAGATGGACATCACAACAATTGTAATCACGCATGATATGAATTCAGTTATCGAGGTTGGCGATCACATTATGTTCCTGTATAAAGGAAAGAAGTGGTGGTCGGGTGATAAAGAAGATATCCTGAGGTCAAAAAACAAGGAGCTCAATGACTTTGTATATGCGTCAAAATTTATGAAGACGCTGAAGGAGAAATTGGCACCTTAAAGACCACAATTGAAATAAGCCATAAAAAAACCCCGCTGCATCGCAGCGGGGTTTTCTCTTCAAACTTGTTTTGATTGATTATTGAACAATCATCTTTCTCGTTAATCTTTCGCTGTCGGTAACTATTCCGTAAGTGTACGTACCTGCTGCCAAATCAGAGCGATTGAACTCAATTACCTGATTTGTCAATGCGGGCACATTACCATAGTCTTCACTGTGTACAAGTTTACCTGAAATGTCAAACACTTCGAAAGTAACCGCGCTGGCATTATCCAATTGGAATTGAATTCTAGTGTTGTCTACTACCGGGTTAGGATAGTTTTGGGTCAACTTAATGCCATTGTCGTAGCTCACTTCCGGTACATTCACGGTTTGATCAGTTCCAAAAGCCAAATTATAAACTTGGGTTCCCAGGAAGAACCACCCTTGCGGTCCCGGAGATACATTATCAAAATCATAGATGACAGAAGAAGAAACTTTTCGTGTCGAAGTCAGTCCTACGAAAATCAATTCCTCACCAAAAAGCGGAAGGCGCAGTTCCGCTTGGTAGATCAGCCCCGGTTCAATGAGAATGGGCTCAGGAAGTTCAACTTCAACCCAAACGGGAGTGGAGGTAGATGATAAATCAGCTTCTTCTACTACATAGACAACAGCATCTTCGTCATCTTCATCGTAACTAAAGAAAAGGTTCATCGGGTTCTCTTCATTCTCCTCATCCAATACTCCTCCCGTTCTGACATTAAATAGTATTTGCTCACCTATACCATTTTCAGATTCGCCGTTGAGCGCAAAGCGAATGGAGGTAATTACTCTGTTCGCATCATCGGTATTGAAAGAATATCGGGTCCCTGCAATGATGTCTTGCCCATCATTGTCGAGAAATGTCAATGAATTTTCGTGTTGAATGATAGAGCCTGTTTCTGATGATTCATCTGAAATCCGGGTAGCCAAAGAAACTCCTACATTGTTTCCCGGTAACTCGTCGTCTTGATCTTGGATAATTTCG
>DATFKV010000331.1:0-2088 GCA_035268465.1 Cryomorphaceae bacterium
CGAGCGAGCTCTGTTGCATTCCCACTTTTACCTCCTTCGGCCACAATGATTACGCTCGATGATTTATTTTTTCTTCTGGCCTCGTGGAGCTTTTCTACAATGCTTTCGATTGAGGTTTCCCTTTCGGGAATGAGGGTAGCCAATGCGCCACTGGCCACACCTGCTTGCGCGGCTATGAAACCGGCATCTCTCCCCATTACCTCAACGAAAAACAGCCGATTGTGTGAAGCGGCGGTGTCTCTGATTTTGTCAACGGCGTCAATCACTGTATTTAATGCCGTATCAAATCCAATGGTGTAGTCAGTTCCATCTAAATCATTGTCGATGGTTCCGGGTATTCCTATAAAAGGAAAGTCAAACTCTTTGTTGAAAATATGGGCACCTGTAAAGGTTCCGTCGCCACCAATGGCCACCACGGCGTCTATACCCTTGGCCTTGAGCTTTTGGTGTGCTTTTTCTCGGCCTTCTTTTGTCATGAACTCTTTGCTTCGGGCGGACTTCAAAAAGGTTCCACCACGCTGCAGAATATGATTGACCGACCGAACGTCGAGCTCTTCAATATCACCTTCAACCATTCCTTCATAGCCTCGGTAAATACCCGCTACTTGCAAATCATAATAAACCGCAGTACGCACAACCGCTCTAACGGCAGCATTCATACCGGGAGAATCGCCACCTGAAGTAAAGACTGCAATTTTTTTGATTGAACTCATATCATCAATGGTATTTTGCCCTAAAGTGTAATTTACACACTTAGCCTGTGAGTACGCAAATAAACGAGAATTTATTGATATTTTTGACCCCTACTCGACTAAAAAAACACATACTAAGCATGCAAAATGGCAATAGTGCCGAGGTTAAATTTAACCCCAATGTTTCCGTAGATTGTGTGATCTTTGGTTTTGACGGTGAAAAGCTAAAGGTTCTACTAATAGACAGAGGTCAGATGCTCAATGGAACAGGATCTGACGATAAGATCTACGCTCTTCCGGGAAACCTGATCAGAGAAGACGAAAATCTTGATGAAGCAGCCGAACGGGTTCTGGACGAGCTCACCGGATTATCGGAAATATTTCTCGAACAATTCGGCTCGTTTGGTGCACCTGACAGGTTGACGAAGGAGCACGATTTAGCTTGGCTGAAATCAATTCGAGCGCAGCCCGATGCGCGTGTAATAACCGTAGCTTACTATTCCTTGATTCGAGCTGATCAATACGAAATTCACGCCAGTGGATTTGCCAAAGAAGCTTTTTGGCACGATATAGACAACCTGCCAAAGCTAGGGTTTGACCATTTGGAAATCATAGAAGGCGCTCTGGGAGAGCTGAAATTCAAGAGCAAATATCAACCTTTGGGGTTTGAGTTATTGCCCGAAAAATTCACTTTGGGTCAATTGCAAAAACTCTACGAAGCGATTTTAAAGACGGACTTAGACAAAAGAAACTTTCGAAGGAAAATTCTCAAAATGAGCTTTTTGGTTCCACTGAAAGAAAAGCAACAAGGTGTTCCTCATAAGCCCGCGAGGTATTACATGTTTGACAAAGAGATGTATCAAAACTACAAGTCAAACGACTTTTACTTTACCCTTTAGCAGATCTCAACATTCTTAGTTTTTGAAGCAGCTCTTTCTCTCTTGAACTCAAATCGGTGGGTACGGAGATTTTGATTTCTGCTATGAAGTCACCGTATATTCCTTTTTTTCCATAATCGGGCATGCCCTTGCCTTTGAGTCGCAACTTTTTACCTCCGGAAGTTCCCGGAGTGATATTGAGAGAAAAAACGCCGTGTGGGGTTTTCACACTGGCTTTACCACCAAGTGCGGCCGTGTAAAAATCTACCTCTACCTTTCCGTTGAGGTTGAGTCCATCGATTTTATAATCCGGGCTCTTTCCAATCTTAAGTTCAATAATCAGGTCACCACCGTTGGGGCCTTTTCCGGTTAGCTTCAGTTTCTGTCCATCTCTGGCACCAGGTGCAATATTGAGCCTGATTTTTTTACCATTTAGCTGAACGGTTTTACTGACCCCGTGGACGGATTCGTCGAAACTCAAGTCCAATTGACCTCTGGCCGTGGTTTTTTTCGCTGCA
>DATFKV010000332.1:0-7547 GCA_035268465.1 Cryomorphaceae bacterium
CCACCACGAAAGCAATAGGCACCAAAATGGAAACCAGTGCCACATTGCTCATTCCCTCGGTAAAAAAGATTGACGCCAATACGATAATCGCGATCACCAAGAACCATGGGAGGGTATTCGATTCGGCGAGTACCCCGCCCAAGAGCTCTACGAGACCGCTGCTCGCCAGACCCGATGCCATGGAAAGCCCGCCACCAAAAAGCAGCAAGATATCCCACGGCAGTGTGCGGGTGTCTTCCCAAACCAATAAGGGACCTCGCTCGCCGCTGGGAATGATAAATAGGCTTACTGCAGAAGCCACGGCAATAATAGGATCGCTTAAAAATCCGAGGCCGGGCAGAGCCGATATCGGCGATCTGAAAATCCATAGCAATGCCGTTGCCAAAAAGACCAGTTGAACACGCTTTTCTCCCGTTCCTTGCGGCCCCAGCTTTTCAATCTTTTGGTCCAAAAGATCCGTCATACCGATTAGTCTGTTGCTCTGAACGCGGAAGAGCAGTCGAGTATTGACGAAGTGAGCAAGAAAAAAGAGAAGAGCGGCTATTGGCAGAGCCATCAGGATCCAACTGGCAAAGCCGATTTCAATTCCCAATGTTTCTCCGGCCAGCGCGGCCAGAACGAGGTTTGGTGGCGTACCAATTAAGGTGGCTATTCCGCCGATGTTTGCCGCATAGGCCAAGCCCAGCAGCAGACAAAGCGTAAACTGATTGCAGTCTTTCTCGGATGGGAATTGATCTCGAAGGAGTTGTGTGATGGACAGTCCGATCGGCAGCATCATCATAGTCGAGGCGGTATTGCTGATCCACATGGACATGATGGCCGTGGCCAACATACTTCCCAAAATAATCTTTCTCGGTTGGTTTCCGCTCTTCTTAAGAATGGCCAAGGCAAGCCGTTGGTGTAGATTCCATCGCTCAATGGCCAAGCCCAAAACGAACCCTCCGAAGAAGAGGTAAATGATGGGATTCGCATAATTTGCCGTTACGGATTTCAGACTTTCAATGCCGAGTGCGGGAAACAACACCATAGGTAAAATGGCGGTAGCACCGATGGGGATGACCTGCGAGATCCACCAAGTAATCATCCAGCCCGCCACGCCGATCACCTTCGTCTGAGAGTAGTCGAGGGGAACCAAAAGGAGAAGCAGCAGAAAGACAATCGGTCCTAAGGCTAATTTGTAAATCCGCTTCAAATGGAGTCTTGTTTTTTTAAATGTCGACCATATTGCCAAAAGGCAGAACAGCGCATAAATATAGACCAAAGATGGAGTCGGTCAAACCTGCACTTCCGGAGTTACCGCAGACTCCTTTACCGGCGGAAAATTCAAATCCACAATAAAATGCCGAAGACTATACATCTCTTCTTTAGAAAGTTTTTGTCCGCCCTGAGCAACGAGAAAAAGGGCAACTCCCAACACCAAAGAGCCGACCGCCAACCAGATTCCCCACATGTCCTTGTCCAAACTATACTGCGAAGAGGCAATCATAAAGCCAACTAAGGCTCCGAATCCCGTTAAGGCATACAAGAACATAAACATGGTCCACACAACCGGAGCGGGCGCCAGCAGGCAGCGAATGACGGTGTGATTTTCCTCGTCATCAACTCTGATGGAAATATCCATTTGTGGCGACC
This sequence comes from Cryomorphaceae bacterium, assembly GCA_035268465.1. GTDB lineage: Bacteria > Bacteroidota > Bacteroidia > Flavobacteriales_D > Cryomorphaceae > JAKVAV01. The sequence continues at coordinate 1,633 of DATFKV010000332.1, forward strand.
AAAAATGCTTTTTTGACGGATGAATGCTCAGGATGATGTGGCCTTTTATGTGGCTTGAGCCAAAACCTTCGGGATTGTCCGATTTCAGTTTGGAATCAATGAGATTCTCCACTTCTTCGCAAGAAAGGGAAGTCTCAATCCTAAATCTAGGCCTGAATGTTAGTTCTGACATGTGGTTGACGGTTGGCGTCAAGTTATGAATTTCCCCGTTACGATGGAAAATTTCGGGCTTGTCGATTGGCCTCTTTCATCTCTTGGCTGAGCTCTTTGTACTCGATTTTTCCTTTGTTCTTTTTGAGATGCTCTGCATAAACCAAAGCTCTTCGTATTTTGATTTCGGTAGATTTCACCGAAGCCACCGAGTGAATGATGTTTCTCATCCTGCCGGGTGTGAGCTTATGAAAAAGCGTGTCGGCATGTTCATCTTGGTCTAAGACCTCCCGCAATTCGATTGGCATTTCCATGCCGTATTCGCTTCGGTCTTTTTCGAGTTCTGCCAAAATATCTTCTCCTCCCATCAAGCCTAATTCCTTTTTTCGCTTGTTGTTGAGCAGAATGTACCAAGAGCCGTTTCCATCGGGAAGCAAAGCACAGTGAAAAGATTTTATTCCTTCAATATGACAAATGATTCTGCGATCCTTGCCCGAGAGAAATTGTTCAGCATCCGCGTCCGATACCAGTAGTTTATTCGACCAAAGGGCATCGGCGGCTGTAGATACTTTTAGCTTAATTTTCTTTTTCATTTTTTGACTTCTGCTTCCGCTAAATGCTTTTATCGTCAGAAAAAAGATATCCGTCACATGAGCCACTCAACAGCTCTTCTTTCTTATTGATGACGCTCGATTTTTTTAATGGTCTATCTTCGGGTTCTTTGTGAATCCTAACTTGAATTTAAGGAATCGGAAAATTAATACTTTGCTCGGAAAAGGATCATGTCTTATTTTTTTTCTATCATTAGGCCCAGAGTGGCTCACAGTCTTAAAAAGCTGTGAGCTTTTTTTATTTAAACATGCAGCATGAATTGGATTGATCTGTCTATTTTCTTTGTTTACATGGTGGCCATGCTCGGTGTCGGTTACTATTTTTTGAAATCGAATAAAGGCTCTGAAGATTATTACCTGGCCGGGCGGAATATGGGTCCGTGGCATATCGGTTTGTCGGTGGTGGCAACCGATGTGGGCGGTGGTTTCTCCATTGGCCTGGGTGGCTTGGGTTTCACGATGGGAATCAGCGGAAGTTGGATGCTATTTACCGGATTGATCGGAGCATGGCTTGCCGCAGCATTTCTCATTCCGAAAGTATTTGAATTGGGCAGGAGGGTGAATTTGTTCACCTTTCCCCAAGTTTTCGGAGAGATCTACGGAAAAAAAGTAGCACTGCTGGCTGCGATCATTTCAGCAATAGGTTATTTGGGATTTACCTCCTCACAAATGCTGGCCGGTGCAAAACTGGCCTCCGCTACTTTTCCTTCCGTCAGCTTGGATCAAGCACTTCTCATCATGGGGGTTGTGGCCGTTGTATACACAGTAATGGGCGGCTTGAAGGCGGTTATTTATACCGATACCATACAATGGATTTTACTTCTCGCGGGTCTCATATTTATTGGTCTGCCCTTGAGTTTTATGGCCATCGGCGGGATGGAAGGTTTGAGAGCGGAGACCGATCAAGCCCTGCTCAGTCTCACCAACATTTCTTGGCAAAACATAGTGAATTGGTCCATTACTATCATTCCGATCTGGTTTATCGGGATGACACTCTATCAGAGAATCTACGCTTCGCGAGATGTGAAGCAGGCCAAGAAAGCATGGTATATCGCGGGACTTTTCGAATGGCCGATTATGGCATTCATGGGTGTATTGCTCGGGCTTTTTGCCAAAGTGGCAGCTGAGCAGGGAATGTTTGCCGAGATTGGCTATGCTTCGGCAGCGGGTATGGATGCGGAGATCGGATTGCCGCTTTTGCTTCGAACTATTCTGCCGGTGGGATTGATGGGACTCATGATGTCTGCTTATTTCAGCGCGATTCTTTCCACCGCCGACAGCTGTTTGATGGCCTGTTCGGGAAATATCGTCTCAGACATCATGATGCGCTTCGGTGTTTTTCGGGCCAAAGATGATTTGCGTTTGAGTCAGTGGGCTACATTGATAATAGGAGCCACAGCCCTTCTTATTGCGCTTTACATGGAGAGTGTTCTTGAACTCATGCTTCACTCGTATGCTTTTATGGTATCGGGACTTTTTATTCCCGTATTGTTCGGACTTTATTCTCGGTATCCATCAGAGCGGGCAGCGATGACTTCCATGATTGTCGGTGGATCCATAACTTTAATTCTTACCATTATGGCCTATGAATTGCCTTTTGGCTTAGACCCGATTACTTTCGGCTTGATCGCAGCTCTTTTGGCTTACCTGCTTGTTCACGATAAGAATAAAAAAACCCGCCCAGTGGGTCATGAGCGGGGTTTGAAAGCTGATTCGAACTAATTACTCGAGATAGTTGATATTAAAAACCCCGTCAGTCACGTAAGTGCTGTCTGAGCTCGTCAGACTTGAAAATCCCTTGAAATTAAAAGTACCCGATATATCGTTATTGATCGTGTCGTGCATGAGGATTTCCAGAGATCCTGAGTCGGCTAAAAAAACTTCAGTCAGATTTTTGACTACACCCGCAGTCAAAGGAGTCGTTCCATCCAGTATGTAAGATCCTACAGTGATATCAGTCTCGAAAGCGATTGATATGGATGTCTCCGGGGGGGAAGGTTGAGTAACCCCTTGCATTCGGATTACAGGACCTACATCTATATAAGCCGTGGCATCTTCACCCTCAAACAAATAGTCGACACCACCCTGAGTAAATGATATGGTTCCGGTACCAGGCGCTGAAACGGGGGGTCCTATGAAAGAGCCATAATTCAAATTTTGAAATTGAGCATTGTTCAGTTCAAAAAAGTCCGAGTTGTTGATTGGGTTAAAATACTTTACTGAGAAATCTCCGCTGATGGTTTTGTTGATCGTATCATTTGCCGTGATGTTAAACATACCTCCACCGTTTCCATTCGCTTGAAAAGTATAAAGTGTAAGGCCATTCTCACCAAGGGTCTCATATCTGTTGAGATTTGCGAGCTCAGATTCTTGGTCAATGAAATATTCTCCCGAATCAACTCCCGCCACGGCAATGAATAATGTGTCAGAACCATTTATCGCTTTAATGCGAAGACCTTCTGCGTCAAATTCGGCAACCACCGAATTCGTCGCCCATAAAGAAGTGGCTCCTGTGACAGGATCAATGGTTTGTCCGCTAATCAAATAATTAGGTGTTGGGAAGACAGGAGTTTCCTCCTCTTCACTGCACGATGCTGATAGCAGAAGAACAGAGATCAGAAGAATGGCCTGTAGCAGAGTTTGCTTCATAGTATTTTATTGACTGTGTATATACCGGCGGTAAATGTAATTAATTGGAGAGAATCAATCCTCGCGAAGATTTTTGCAAATAAAATACCATTTGAACACAAAACGCGGTTTCAAATAAAACATCTTTTGCAGCACTTGAAGGTTCAAAAATTCGGGCCATCTGATAGAGCTTTATGAAGATCGTTATAGTCCACCAAGTTTATCAATTGGTATTTATAGAATATTATAGATAATTCTCTTTTAAACCTGTTAGAGAATACTAATTTAGATGACTATCGAACTCGAATTATGAAAAGAACAGTTATCAAAGGAGTGGGGAGCTTTTTGCCTGAAAATGTTGTGACCAATGCGGATTTGGAGAAACTCATGGACACCAACGATGAGTGGATTCAAGAACGTACGGGAATAAAAGAACGTCGTTGGGTCAATGACCCCAATGAGACGACTAGCACCATGGCCGTCAAAGCATCCAAAAAGGCCATGGCGGTGGCAGGAGTTGAGCCCGACGACATTGACTTTGTCATTTTCGCTACGCTCTCTCCCGATTACTACTTTCCCGGCAACGGAGTACTCGTGCAACGTGACTTGGGATTGAAAACGGTAGGGGCAATGGATGTCAGAAATCAGTGTTCGGGCTTCATATACGGCCTTTCCGTTGCCGATCAGTTTATCAAATCAGGCATGTACAAGAATATCTTGCTGATAGGAAGCGAGCTTCATAGCGGGGCATTGGAGAAGACGACTAACGGCCGTGCGGTATCCGTTATTTTTGGCGATGGTGCCGGTGCCGTCATTCTCTCGGCAGCTGAGGACGGTGAACGCGGAATCCTCTCTACGTGCATGCATTCAGAGGGAGCATTTGCAGAAGAACTCATGATTCACGGGCCCTCGACCACTCATTGGGTGGATGAAATCCTCGCCGCCGATGACCCCAATGAAGCCTCTTGGCGTCCGCACATGAACGGTAATTTTGTATTCAAACACGCCATCACCAGAATGCCTGAAGCCATCAATGAAGTCTTGGCCAAAGCCGGAAAGAACCCGGAGGACATCGACTTACTCATTCCTCATCAAGCAAATTTACGGATCAGTTCAATGGTACAACGGCATTTCAAAATGGATGATTCAAAGGTGTTCAACAATATACAAACCGTGGGAAATACCACTGCGGGCTCCATTCCTATTGCCATGACACAAGCCATAGAAGAGGGAAAACTAAAGCGAGGCGATCTGCTTTGTTTGGCCGCTTTTGGATCAGGCTTTACTTGGGGAGCCGCCTTGCTCGAATTCTAAAACATCCTCATTGTTGAAAAACAATAATATTCTTTTGAGGTGGCCTCAAGGGGTAAGGGTAAATTTGTTCTTGACTCTATTCAGATGAAGATCAAAAAACAAAACAATGGGGCGGCTTTGCTCAGCGAAGAAGGCCACGTAGAGACTATGGACGCTACGGAACTATTGGAGTTTTCCAATCAACTCAAGGAGTTTGTCCTTGACAATGCCGGGTCTTTTGCAGAGCGTCCACTCAAGCAGGTTTCTTTCCGAGGGAAAACCTTCAATGTGGAAGTGACTGACAAGCTTTGGTTTTGGGAAGAGCTTGAATCGGGAAAGTGGGAGTCTGACACCTTTGATGTTTTCGATAATCATCTTACCGCTGAAACCGTCTTTTTGGATATCGGAGGGTGGATCGGAAGTACCGCATTGTATGCTTCTCAATCGGTGAAAAAGGCTTATGTATTTGAACCCGATGAGGTGGCTTTTGCTGAATTGACTGCCAACCTCAATCAGAACGAATCTGCTGATTGGTATCAACATACCACGGCCGTCAAAGCCGCTATAGCCCCGGAGAGTGGTTCGGTAAATCTCGGCTTTCGAAGCGAAAGCGGTGATTCCATGTCCAGCGTGCTGCTGGGCGATTCGGAAGGAAGCACCGAAGTGCAGTCGGTAAACCTGAGCGACTTTATCTTAGAGCGTCAATTGTCAGATGAGAAGCTCTTCATCAAAATGGATGTAGAGGGATTTGAATACGAAATCCTTCCCGCTTTGAGTGAGACCATTCAGTCCTTGGAAAAGGCGAGTTTTCTCATCAGCCTCCACCCCCAATTTCTGCTCGAAAAGCTCGGCACCGAAATCCCTGCGGGCAAACTCAAAACATCGCTGATTCGAAAAGCATTTTTTGAAAAACATCAAGCTCTTTTGAAAGCCTTCAAAGGCTACAAGTGCGCCTTTATAAATGGCAAACCATTTAAGCCCGGAAAAGAATTGACCAAGGCATTGATCACCGGGCAGTTTTCGAGGGATTTGGTTTTTACGAGGTGAATTAATCGGCCTTTCGACTCCCTGCCCGTCCGGCAGCGGGCGCTCAATGCGAACGCTCAATGTCCTGGAATTGGAAATTAGGAATGATCATTTTCGCGATTGAGTTTCGGTACTATTTTGACACGCCTCATCTCAATACCCTATACCAATTATCAAATCAATGCAAAACAAAAGTCGCGCAAGGCT
>DATFKV010000333.1:0-7904 GCA_035268465.1 Cryomorphaceae bacterium
TACGCCGAAGAAGCAATTGTAGCTTTGGCTGAGAAAGAGCTTGGAGATGTATACGCTCCCTATGATTTCAATGAAATTCAACCGACGGGATCGAAAAAGGAAATGCGTTTGATTGACGCGGTGTCCGACGGATTGCGCGAAGCCATGCGCATGCACCCTGACCTCGTTTTGATGGGGCAGGACATTGCCGATTACGGTGGAGTCTTCAAAATCACCGAAGGCTTTGTCGAGGAATTTGGCAAAGACCGCGTGCGCAACACGCCTCTTTGCGAGGCGGCCATCATTGGATCAGGATTGGGGCTTTCCATAAAAGGAATGAAGTCGATGGTAGAGATGCAATTTGCCGATTTTGTGACCGAAGGCTTTAACCAAATCGTCAATAACCTGGCGAAAATACACTACCGCTGGGGGCAAAATGCCGACGTGGTGGTGCGGATGCCTACGGGTGCTGGAGTCCAGGCGGGACCGTTTCACTCACAGAGCAACGAGGCTTGGTTCACGCATGTTCCCGGATTAAAAGTGGTTTACCCTGCATTCCCTGCCGATGCCAAAGGTCTTTTACTGACAGCCTTCGAAGATCCGAATCCCGTCATGTTTTTCGAACACAAAGCCCTCTACCGTAGCTTAAAAGAAGATGTGGCCGAAGGCTACTACAATTTGCCTTTCGGCAAAGCCAATGTGGTAAGAGAAGGAAGCGACCTGACGATTGTTACTTACGGAATGGGCGTGCATTGGGCATTGGCGGAAGCCGCAAAAAGCGATGCTTCCATTGAGGTAATCGACTTACGAACATTAGTTCCCTTAGATACTGAAACGATTTATGAATCTGTCCGAAAAACGGGTCGAACATTGATTCTTCACGAGGATACGCTTTTCGGTGGAATAGGCGGTGAGCTCTCGGCCTTGATCACCGAAAACTGCTTTGAGGACTTGGATGCTCCCGTGAAGCGCTGTGCAAGCATGGATACACCAGTTCCCTTCGCGGGAAATTTAGAGGGGCAGTTTTTAGCGAATGCTCGACTATCAGCGGCAGTATCTGAGCTTTTCCGATTTTAGAATTTTTTTCTCTTCCTTTTTCGAAAGAAGTCAAAGACTTGTTAAGAGGTAAATAAAAATTTACCTTTGTGTGACTGAGAGGATATGAAATGTTCTCAACTTTACAGAATCTTGACGAAGGATGGCTGGTATGCCGTCTCTCAAAAAGGGTCTCATGTGAAGATGAGACATAAAAAGAAAAGAGGAACGATCATTTTCCCCAATCATGGAAGTCAGGAGTTAGGAAAAGGTCTGGAGAAGAAGATTTTAAAGGATGCGGGAATAAAAAAATAAACCTATGAAGAAGATATCAATGATCGTTGAAAAAACGGCTACCGGCTTTTCAGCCTACGCCAAGAATGATCTCATTTTTACAACGGGCAGTTCCATTCCCGAGTTGATCAATAATACATACGAGGCGACCGACTTATTTTTGGAAGAAAATGCAGCGAACGAAATTGAGGTAAATTTTGAAATTGATTTCAAGCAGTTTTTCCAATATTACAAAGTGCTAAATGCTAAATTTCTTGCAGAAAAGATTGGTATGAATCCTAGCCTACTTTCTCAATACGCCCAAGGCAGAAAAAAACCTTCACCGAAGCAAACAGAAAAAATATTGAAAGGTATTCATCAGATTGGACAGGAGCTGTCAGGTCTCAATCTTTTACAAAAGGCATAAGTACGAATCGTAAGTGAGGCTGATCAAAACGAATTAAAAAAGCCGACCCACACTCAGCAGATCGGCTTGCGAACTTGTGGTTAGCGGCGGTTATCGATTCACAATGAAATTGGTCGTGCCAACCGAAGTATCAGTTGTCAGCCTTAATGTATAAAGTCCTGAAACGAGCTTCGCGGTTTCAATTCGATGTTGAACTGTTCCTGTTCCTCCGATTCGCTCCGATTGAACAATTTTTCCCGTCATGTCGATGATTTGCAGGCTAGCTTCATTGCCATCGCTTAACGTAAATCGGAGATTTGTGAAGTCCTTGGTCGGATTGGGGTAAAGATCGAAAGCCAAAGTGCTTTCAGCATCCTTCGCGCTCAGCGGAGCCTCGGATCCCGTTACGACGCGAGCTACGAAGTAATCTTCTCCCCCGAAACCCGAAAGCTCATATTCTCCGAATACCGTATTTCCCGTGAAGCCTCCGAAGGTTTCTATTTCGTAAATGCCCGCAAGAGCGGCATCGCCATTCGAAAACACAGCCAAAGAAACGCCGCCTTGCTCGGCCGATCCGGTTTGACTGGCATACTCCAGTAAAGTCAAATTACCGTCAACTTTTACTACAAAGGCATCTTCAGGATTGTCGAAATCGCCTAAATAACTTTCGGATGGCTGAAACAGAAAGCCATTGCTGAACTGAACATCATCAGAATGCCTGCCTGCAATATAGTAGTTGTCGTCATCAATCGCTTCAAATGCTGTCGGGAAGAAATTAAGGCCTAATAAATTGATGGAAATCGGATTCTCAATGATTGATTCCATTGTATGCATGGATACGGTATTCCCGTCTGCATCAATATTTACAAGTACACCCATAGAGCAGAAAACATCGCAATTCGCTACCTCCGAATCTTCATATTCAATTTGGCCTGTGGTTTTCAAAAACTGAACAATGCTGTCATCGCTTTTAACGTGAAAACCCAGATTTCCACCTCGAGGCGTATCCTGAGCACTTAGCAAATTTTCCCTTTCCCAAATAACGCTGAAATCAGAAGCAGAAATTTTTTGCAAGGCATAATTCCCAACCTCATTTTCACCGTACTGGGAACTGATGATGAAGTCGCCATTGGAGTCGAGCTGAATGCGGGTTGGGACTCCCGTAGGTAAAGGCTCTATGTATTCAACTGCACCATCAGAACTTATTTTAGCCATGCGGTAGATTCCGCCTGTAGACTGCGCGACGCCGCCCATGGCATAAAAGCCCCGTCCTCCGGCATAGATATTACCGTCAGGATCAGAGGTAACAGTGGTCAACTCATCGTTCAAGTAGTCATCATCAGCGTAAACCTGCCAAAGTACGTTTCCGTCCGTACTAATTTTAATGATATAGTTTCTTGAATCTGTCAGACCGTTGGACGTCCCAAAAACACTACCGTTAGGACCGATATTTCCGATTACAATAATGTTATCATCGGCGTCCACGTGAATGTCATTCACTCTGTCGCCTGCAAGAAGTACATTTCCTACACCTCCGCCAACGATGCTTCCACTCCATAGAATTTCGCCGTTGGGACTAAATTTAACGACCAGAACATCCCGGCCGTTACTGGCAGGAGCGGGGTAGTCAGCTCCTCCAATGCTAAGGGCACCTTCGTATTCCACCGCTATGTACGTATTGTCTTCGCTGTCGACCGCGATGCGAATGCTTTCATCATCATCCTCGACAGAACCAATACCTGCGGCCCATTGATAATTCCACGCTTGTGAGAAGCCAATGAGAGAAAGCACACAGGCGCTAATTGTTAGTAGAGTTTTTTTCATCATGTAGTTTTTTTAATTTGGTTGCAAGTTATTGAGGGAAAGCCCTGTCCGGAATAGGGCGTTTGCCCTAAATTCTATTCTTCATGATATTGAAATGGCCCATTTCGGTAGTGTTGACCGTCACTTTTTCTCTGCTGTCGGTGCAGGGAAACGCTCAAGAACATTTAATTGATTCTCTAAATCAAGTTCCCGAAGAAAGTCGAGACACGGTCTGGCTAGATCAAGCGTTAAAAGCATCTTACGGCGTTGTTTACAACGATCCTCCGCTTTCCGAGAAGTTTTTGCGAATCATTCGCACGGCAGACAAACAAGCCTTTGATAGCAGGAAGAGCCGCATTAGATTAAATCAGGGAATCGCCAAGGATGTAATGGGGCAACCTGATTCGGCTTTGTAATTTTATAGAAAGGGTTTGACTCAGGCGAAACTGCTGGCGAACACGAGTATGATCGCATCTGCACATAACAATATCGGACTCATACATTGGAATACCGAACACTTAGATAGTGCCCTGATTCACTATCGAATTTCCGAAAAGTTTTTTGCTGAAGTCGACCAAAGAAGAGGGCTTACGAGCACGATGAACAATATTGGTCTCATCTATAATTCCATGTTTCGTTTTGACGATGCCATCAAGTACTTTAAAAAAGTACTGAACGTAGCCATTGCCGATTCGTCCAAGTATCTTGAAGGAGTAGCATATCAAAACCTGGCTATTTCTTTCAATCGAGATCCTCTCTATGATTCTGCAGTTTATTATCTGGATAAGGCCATTCCCATCCAAAAAGAGATAAACAACAATTGGGGGCTGGCAAAATCCTATCACTCCCGAGGTTCTGTTAAGACCAGGTTAAAGCAAATGGATGAGGCCGTTGACGATTTTAACAATGCTATTGCCATCAATAAGCGACTCAATAATCTGAATGCGCTGGCATCAAACTACTTCAGGCTTTCTGTGGTTTATCCATATTTTGAAAATTATTCACTTTCAAAAATTTACGTCGATAGCGCACTTATGCTCTGCCCTCAGATAGACGACCTTGATCTTTGTAAGAAAGTTGATCAGCGGCATGCTTTGTTATCGGTAAGAGACTTCGATGTCGGACTTTACGAGCGGTTGAAGAGAACTATAGGGATTTCCGATAGTCAATACACAGCAAAACTGGAAGGAAGAATATTGGAACTTCAAGAACAGTACGAAGCTGAAAAGAAAGAGCAAGAATTACAAATACAAAATCTGAAGATTGCCGAACAAGAACAGGCGGCGTTGCAACGCGAAAGGCTCATATGGGGCTTGATCATATTGGTACTCATGTTGATTCTATTCGGATTTTTGTTCGTGAGGTACCGAAGCAAACTGAGCAAGCTAAAAACCCAACAGCGTTTAGCGGCTGAACATTCGAGAATTTCCCGAGATCTGCACGACAATATCGGTGCGCAGCTCACGGCTATGTCGACCCGAATCGACTTGTTGGACGATGGCAAAAATCACGCGGGAGAATTAGAACAGATTAGAGATGAAGCTACCGCTACCGTCTCCGTGCTCCGCGATACCATTTGGGCCATGCACCGTGAGGAGTTTACCGTTGCACAATTTATGAGCCGCGTTCGGCAATACGTTAACCGGGTATTGCCCGAATCAATAAAACTCGATTTGGAGGCGGACAAAAAACTCGATAAAGAACACCTCAATTCTACGGAAGCGCTCAATCTTTTTCGCATTGCGCAAGAAGCGATTCAAAACTGCATGAAGCATAGTGATGCTTCTTCTTCTATCAATATTCGCCTAAAACGAAAAAGGGAGCGCTTCGAATTTCTCATTTCAGATGATGGCAAAGGATGTCTTCTTATGGATGAAACGGGCGAGGCTAGTTACGGCTTGTAAAACATTCGCGAACGATCAGCAGAGATTAAAGGGCAAGCTGAGTTTGAATCGGCAAAAGGAAATGGATTTACTATAAAAGTGGCATTTTGACCGAATGAGGAGAAATACCCATACCATGATTGTTTAAGAATACTGATCTTGCAGACGTGATAAAAGTAGCTATAGCTGAAGATAATCGGGCCTATTTCAAAGCCTTACAAGATGTGCTCCTCTCGTTTGACGATGTGAAGCTGGTCTTGTCTGCGACCAATGGAAAAGATATCTACCACAAAATTGTAAAGGCTGAAACGAAGCCTGATTTGGTCTTGATGGATATTGAAATGCCCATAACCGACGGAATTGCCGCCACAACAAAAATCAAACGAACCTTTCCCGAAATAAGAGTGGTGATGATCTCGGTTTTCGACGATCGGGAACGCGTTTTTGAAGCCATCCTGGCAGGAGCTTCGGGTTATTTACTCAAAGGCGAAAAGCCCGAAGTCATCAGAAGAGCCATTTACGATGCCTTGGATGACCGATTGCCCATGTCGCCCGTTATTGCGGGGCTTACCTTAGAGCTGGTCAGGGGTAAGCATTCCAGAGATGAAACATTGATTGAAGAGAATGACCTTACCTCCCGAGAAAAAGAGATTCTGAAGGAATTGACCGAAGCCAAGAGCTACAAGCAAATCGCAGATGATCTTTCCATCAGCGCCAAGACGGTGGGAAATCACGTCCAAAACATCTATGCAAAGCTTCAGGTAAGCTCCAAAGCTGAGGCCGTGAAAATGGCGTATGAGAAGAATTGGGTGTGAAGCTTAATCGTCGTTTCAAGAATTTAATGGATGAACTGTTTCGAAGTTGTCAATGTTAGTATTGGACTAGCTAAAGGAATGCCGTTCGATTTTCAAGAGTTTAGAAATTCAGATTTTGTCGAATACCATTTGGAATGAGAGGATGCCAAAAATCTTTTGAATATCAGTTTTTCTCTCGGCCTTTGCAGCGGTTGACCTGCCCTATCAAGAGAGATCAGTCCGGACAAATGTCTGAATACACGGCCTTCTTAGAGCTCCGGAGACTTTTCGCATTATTTGGGTAATTTGGCAAGGATGTTGATCAATTGAAAAATAAGCATGGAGGAACGGGTAAAACTCACGAAAAGAATTATTTGGATATCAATTATCCTCGTTTTAGTTGTGAATGTGGCCTTCGCGCAGACACCTGAATGGATTGCCAAAAGGCCTAACGACACCTCATACTATATAGGTATAGCTCCTGCTAGCAAGAATAATACAAGCTATCAGAAGATCGCCAAGCGGAATGCACTCAATGATCTGCTTGGCGAAATTCGAGTGACCATTCAAAGTGTATCCATTTTGAATCAAATGGATAAGAACGGTACCTTTAAAGAAGAGTTTGAATCGATTATCAAATCCACGGTAGCCGATGAAATCGAAAACTTGGAATTGGTTGCAACTTATGAAGATGAAGAGAATTATTGGGTCTATTACCGCATTGGCAAAAACGAGTATGCCGACCAAAAGCAAAGAAATCGCGAAAAGGCTCAAAAGCTATCCTTACAATTCTTTGAAAAGGCACAAAATGCTGAACAAGGAAAAAATTACGTTACCGCTATTGATTTTTACCTGCAGTCTTTATTGGCCATCAAAGCCTACTGGGGCGAGAATATAGAAGTCGAGTATCAGGATAAATCGATTTTTTTATCCATTGAAAGTTACACCCAATTACAGCAGCTTTTAGACCAAATAAATTTGGTGCCGGGCGAAAGTAGCATCACTTTTTCTTCTAGAACTGAAAATAGGTCATTTGTCCTTGAAGTAGAAGACCGGGATAATAATCCAATTGCTAAAATACCTTTGTTGCTGACTTATCTGCCACAGCGAGCTCAGAGTAAAGAGTATTTTTCGAATGAGAACGGAGAGGCAAACATCGTTTTATCCTCATCGGGCATTGCCAATTTTGATCAAATAGAGGTAATGTTAAACCTGAAGCATTTCTCCAAAGGCAATGCCGACGACAAATTTTACCAATATCTCATGCAGAGTTTGAGATGCCCTACGCAAAAAATAGATTTGATTGTGCCTGACAGCTTTGACCGTGTCGAGGGTGATTTGTTTCCATTTAACTTGGACTATCTAACTGTCGATTTCAGCAATGCGGATGATTATACTTTTAAAAATCTCAGGCTCGTACCGATAAGGATAAATGACAACTTCAGACGCATGGTTGGTGATATGGGACACTATATTTCCTTGCAGGATGCGATGGATGCAAACTTGGTGGCAATTAGCGAAGTGAGTAGAAGCGGTCGGGTAAACACTTTGCTGGTAAGAAATCTATCCACGGATACGCTGTACCTGATGGCCGGAGAAATTTTAGTCGGAGGAAAACAAGATAGGGTAGTGGCCGAAGATATGCTCGTCCCACCTAATACGGGTGAATCAAAGCTGCCGGTATATTGTGTGGAAAAAGGTCGTTGGAAGTACAAAAATGACGGCACCAAT
>DATFKV010000334.1:0-7397 GCA_035268465.1 Cryomorphaceae bacterium
CAATAAACCGTTCCAAAAAGGCATTTTTTGGACACAGCAGGGCAGCCATCATTATTCTGTGCGCATTTATCAAGAAGGAGAAGATTACCATCTGCTCTGCTTGGGCGAGCCGCACAAAGTCGGTCAGGCCGAAGACAACAAGGCACATTTAGAAAAAATCGAATCGTACCTCCGAAAACACTTCGATGTAGGTGAGATAGATTACACTTGGGGCGCCCAACATTATAAGTCGGCGGATAAAATTCCTTACATCGGTAAGATGCCGAGTGATGACCGCGTGTTTGTCGCCACGGGATTCTCCACCGACGGGCTGATATACGGCACCTTGGCCGGGATGCTCATTTCTGACTTGATTATGGGAATTGAAAATGACTTGGAGAAGATCTACGATCCAGGAAGAACCAATCCTCTGAGCACGGCAAAACGCTTTATAAAAGAAAATATCAACGTGGCCGGACAGCTGTTGAAAGATTCTCCTTTTAAAGGAGATGTAAAAGAACTGACGGACGTGAAACCGGGTGAAGGGAAACTGATCAAGCTTGACAGCAAGAACTACACTGCTTACCGCGATGAATCCGGAAAGCTGACCGTGACCTCAGCCATCTGCCCGCATCTGGGCTGCGTGGTACATTGGAACGGCGCCGAAAAAAGTTGGGACTGTCCCTGTCACGGCAGCCGCTTTTCACCTGAGGGCGAAGTCTTGGAAGGGCCGTCTTTTGAGGGGTTGAAGAAGATGGAAGGGTGAAAAGAATTTAACCCTGAGCTTTTACTAGCTTGTCAAGCTTTATGATCAAGCCTCGCTTCCCGCAACCAGCTACTAGCTACTAGTTACTAAAACTACCGCACAAACTCAAGTACCGTCTTCCGAATAATCCCCACACAATCCATCAATTGCTCTTCCGTCATCACGAGTGGTGGAGCAAATCGAATGATGTTTCCGTGGGTAGGCTTAGCTAAAAGTCCGTTTTCAGCCAATCCCAGGCAAATTCTCCAAGCGGTGTCGCTGTCTTCGGTATCATTGATAAGGATGGCGTTGAGGAGTCCCTTCCCTCTTACAGATTTCACCCATTCTGACTCGTTGGCGAGCTTGGCCATTTCAGCACGGAAAATTTCTCCCAGTCGGCGGGCGTTTTGAGCTAAATTCTCATCATTTACTACATCGAGTGCAGCCATGGCCACGGCACAAGCCAATGGATTTCCTCCAAAAGTAGAACCGTGTGATCCGGGTGTAAAAACATGCATAATGTCGTCATTGGCCAAAACCGCAGAAACGGGATAAACTCCTCCCGACAGCGCTTTTCCCAAAATAAGAATATCAGGGCGGACAAAAGTATCCTGACGCTCGCAATGTCCTTGACACGTGCAGTTTCCGCACACGGCTAACAAGCTGCCCGTACGCGCGATCCCGGTTTGAACCTCATCGGCAATGAACAAGACATTGTGATCTCGGCAAAGTTCAGCCGCTTTCTTTAAATAATCTTCGTCAGGCGTATATACTCCGGCCTCGCCTTGGATAGGCTCCACCAAGAATCCCGCGATGTTTTTATCGTCTCTCAAAGCCAATTCCAAAGCACCTAAGTCGTTGTAAGGCACATGTATAAACCCTCCTTCCACGTATGGCCCGAAGTTTTTACGCGCAGTGGGATCATTGCTGAAGGATATGATGGTTGTGGTGCGCCCGTGGAAATTTCCGTCGCACACAATAATTTTGGCGGAGTTCTCGTCGATATTTTTCACCTCGTGCGCCCACTTTCGCGAAAGCTTGATGGCCGTTTCCACCGCCTCCGCTCCGGAGTTCATAGGCAAGACTTTTTCGAAACCAAAGAAATTTGTCACATACTTGGCGTATTCACCCAACTTGTCGCTGTGAAAAGCCCTGGAAGTGAGCGTCAACTTCTCAGCTTGCTCCTTCAAGGCTCCAATGATTTGTGGGTGGCAATGGCCTTGGTTCACGGCAGAATAGGCGGAGAGGAAATCGTAGTATTTTTTTCCATCAACATCAGTAAGAAAAACGCCTTCACCACTTTCTAAGACAACGGGAAGCGGATGGTAGTTATGTGCTCCATATTTGTTTTCAAGGTCAATGTAACGCTGTGATTTCGCTTTATTTTCTACCGTTTGCATAGTCGTAAATATTAGGTATTCGAGTTGATGCGGCAAAGGTCAATTAAAAAGGCCTATCCGCCAAATATTCCGTTCTTTTGCAGCCGAAATGAAAGCACAATCCTTCAAAAGAGGTGAAGACATAGAAGTCACCATCACCAAGATGGCCTTCGGAGGCCGAGGTATCGCAAAGATCGAAACGGAGCAGGGCGGAATAGTGGCCTTTGTCCCCAACACCATCACCGGACAGAAAGTCAGGTGCAGGATCGTTAAGGTTCGAAAGCGCCACTTGGAAACGAGCCTGATGGAGGTTTTGGAGCGGGCACCGGCCGAAGTTGAAATTCCTTACCAAGCTATTTCGGGTGCCCCGTTTGCCACCCTACCCGTCGAAATCCAAGAGCAGACCAAAAAAGAGACAAGTATTGACTTGCTCGAGCGAATTGGCAAAGTGGAAAACGCCGAAAACCTGTTTGATGAGTTTATCTCATCTCCTCTTCACTGGCATTACCGCAACAAGATGGAATACAGTTTTGCGGCCATTCGCTACGACCTCAGGGAGAAAACCGATGTGGATGATTTTGCTCTGGGCTTCAAGCACCGCGGAACGTGGTGGATGGTGGAGAACCTGGACAAGGACAGCGGGCTCTTTGACGTTGAAATGGAAAATGGCCTGAAGAAAATCAGAGCGTATTGCGAAAATACCGGCCTGCCCGCATGGCATCACCCGAAAAAGGAAGGATTCTTTCGCTTTCTTACGGTAAGGAAGAGCCATACGGATCAAGGTCTTCTGCTTAATCTGGTGACTTCGTCCAAAGGGTTGGAAACATTCGATTTGGAAAAGTTCAGCAAATTTTTGCAGGAGCTTTACGGCGAGCGACTCCAAGGATTCTTGCACACTGTCAATGATGACATCGGAGACCGCGTTCAGCCTCTGGAGGGTGAAAGCAAGTTGATTTTCGGTCGAGACTATATCGAAGAAGAGCTGAGTGGATTGAAATTTAAAATCCAGATGGAGAGCTTCTTCCAAACCAATCCCAAAGCGGCGGAGCGGCTTTACGCCAAAGCCATAGACTACCTATCGGAAGAAACGGATGGAAAGGGATTGATTTTGGATCTTTTTTGTGGGACGGGAACCATTGGTCAACTGGTAGGTTCGAAACTGCCAGAAGCCAAAATTCTCGGAGTGGACATCGTTGAAAAAGCAATTGAAGATGCGAAGCGCTCGGCAGTTGAAAACGAAGTGGCCAACGTAGAATTCGAAGCGGGTGACGTGGGTAAATTTTTGCTTCATCACCCCGAATATCAAGGCAAGATCGACGCGGTTATTCTCGACCCACCTCGAGGGGGAATTGCACCCAAAGCGCTGAAAAGAACGATTGAACTCGCAGCCGAAACCATTGTTTATATATCGTGCAATCCAGCTACCCTTGCGCGCGATACTGAGACGTTGCAGGCTTCGAGTTATATTTTGAAGAAATTTGCCTTGGTGGATCAGTTTCCGCATACAGGGCATGTGGAAGCGGTAGCTCTTTTTAAAAAGAAATAAGCATGAACAATTGGGACGAAAACTACTGGCAGGAACGATGGGAAGAAGGACAAACGGGCTGGGACATTGGCTATGCCTCCCCTGCCCTGACTGAATATGCTAAGGGGTTTGATAACAAAAACCTCCGCATACTAATTCCGGGCTGCGGAAACGCTTACGAAGCGGAAGAGCTTTACAAAGCCGGGTACAAGAACACTTTTGTCGTCGACTTGGCTCACGGAGCTTTTGAAAGCTTCAAAGAACGATGCCCTGCTTTTCCCGATGAAAACATGATTCTAGGGAACTTTTTCGATTTAAATGATCATTACGACCTCATACTCGAACAGACCTTTTTTTGCGCACTCGATCCTTCTTTGCGCCACGCTTATGCCAAAAAGATGCACGAATTGCTCGTTCCGGGCGGAACCCTGGCCGGAGTGCTTTTCGACGATCTGCTCTTCACCGACCATCCCCCATTTGGGGGAACTAAAAACGAGTACCTCACCTACTTCGAGGATTTGTTTGAGATTAAAACATTTGAAACTGCTCGAAACTCCATTGAACCCCGAAAAGGGAGGGAGCTTTTTATTGAGTTGAAGAAACCTGTTCATTTTGACTGAAAGTTTGAACAAAGTACAATGAGAAAAAATTGATTGGTAGGGTATTTTTTTCGAGAACATGGCGGATCGTAGTCGCGATCAATGAGACCGATATAAGCCTATCTTTCTTCTCTGTAGAACACTTATGTTCTTCTCTGTGGCCTCAAAATGTTAAAAAACGCGTTTGAGAATTGAAGTAATGAGTTCATCCTTTCTCTACTTATAAGAGCTCTGAAAGAGCGGCGCTACTCAGCACAGACCACCGGACTTTGATATTCACCGCTGTTCAGATCAAGCCTTGAAGAGGCGTAGCAATTTTATTTCCATGAAGTCTATTTAGAGGCTGTCAATAGAGTCAAGTGGCTGAGCCAGGTAGTTCGGTAGCAAGGCGCACGAAGTTTTAAACATCAAGGAATTGACATTGGTCAATGACTGTTTTTAAAACAAGTGCAACGCCGATAACGGACTGTATGGACAGACACTATTTAATTGGTGAGCTAGGTGCTGGCATTTTACTGCTGCGCGCTTACAGCGCTTTGATGTACCATTTTAAATGCAACTTGGGCCTTGCCCAAGGCTGAGAAGCTTCGCTCTTTCAGAGCTTTTCTAAATATTCGATATTCAAATCAGTGAAAAAAAATTAATCCCAATTACGGGCTCGTCACATAAAGCTTCTGAATCGTCTTAACTGGCCCGGGGCAGTAGGATTGATGGCAAGAGATGCAAGCCCCTACCAGATTGTTGTAAGCCGACTTGGCCAAATCGATGTCTTCAGCGGCCAGAAAAGCATCCAATTGAGTTTGATAATTGGCCGCCATTCCTTCAAAGACGGGGCCCTTGACCTCTTCTTTGGTAGGAGTTGATTCGATTAAGGCAGCGTAAATTGAAACCGTATCGGTGACCAATTCTCCATCGACGATTTGTTTGCGCCAATCTTTGGCGTCTTTGTGAATTTGACGCATCAACTTGGCCAACTCGCTCCATTCGGCCATTTTCATTTCAGGCATTTCTTCGTTTTCCGAAGATTTTTCAGCCGTCACTTGCGAACAAGACCAAATGATTAAGAGAATGATACCGAGAATCGAGAAACGTTTCATGAAAAAATACCGCTAAAATGTTTGAACTACTAAGTTACAATCCTATCGAAGACTTCGCAGTTAATACTTTGTACTTAATTCGAATAACCTAATTTTGACCAAATCTTGAAAATGCCACAAGAAAGAGTACTCGTCCTTGATCACGTTAAGATTCAGCAAAAACTACGTCGGATCGCATATCAAATCTTTGAATTTAATCACCAAGAGAAATCATTGGCATTGGTGGCAATTGAGAAAAAAGGCGTTTTTCTGGCCGAACGGATCATTCCCATTTTGGAGGACATTTCGGGAATGAAGGTCGAGCTCATCAAGCTTGCCATCAATAAGGAAAATCCGAACGACGAACCGACTTGGAACGGGGATACTTCCGTATTAAACGGAAAGTCGGTGATTCTGGTAGATGACGTGCTGAACTCCGGTCGAACGCTGATCTATGCTGCACGACACATTCTCGACTACAACGTGAAGAAACTCACCACAGTGGTTTTGGTAGATCGTCGACACCGGCGTTTTCCCATCAAAGCAGACTTTGTGGGTATGACATTAAGTACGACCCTTCAAGATCACATCGCCGTTGAATTTCAAGAAGGCAACGATAAAGTTTACTTGGAATGAATTTTCAGGACGAGCTTTTCGAGCTTTTCCGCATTGACATTCGCTGCCTCAAAGCGAATGTGTGCCTTTTGGTAATGGGGTTGCCTTTCGGCAAAATGCATTTCGACGAATTCTTTGCGGTCCTCGGGCTGAACGTCTTCCAATAAGGGGCGCTCTTTACTCTGAGCCAAGCGACCAAGAATTTTTTCAATCGGCAAATCGAGCCAAATCACGATTCCCGACTCTTTCATGGTTTCCATATTGCCAATAGATGCCACGGTACCTCCACCGGTAGAGAGCACAAACGATTCTTTTCGATTGCAAAAGTCTTTGAGCACCCTCGACTCCAATTCCCGAAAGTACTGTTCTCCGCTTTCCGAAAAGATTTCTTTGACTGACCGAGATTCCATTTTGACAATTTCCTTGTCCAAATCAAAGAAAGGCAGGTTCATGGCATTGGCGATTCGCTTACCCAGAGTGGTTTTACCAACCCCCATATATCCGACGAGAAAAACCTTTTTCATGCTTTGATTTGATAAAGCTAATTTCGCAGAAATTTTCGACTATGCGAGCAGCAACCGTAGATAATAAGAAAATGGTGGATGAGTTCCATCGTGTACCTGATCTTATTTACGCGAACGACACAAATTATATTGCACATATCCGACAGGATATTGAAAAGATATTTGACCCCAATCAAAATAAGCTTTTCAAAGCAGGTAAGGCGATCAGATGGGTTTTTTACAACGAAGACAGACAACCAATTGGCAGGGTTGCTGCCTTTGTAAATCCGAAAACAGCTTACGCTGATAAGCAACCAACGGGAGGTATAGGTTTTTTTGAATCCATCCACGATCAAGAGGTGGCAGATTTTATTTTCGATACCGGAAAATCTTGGCTAAAAGAGCAAGGCATGGAAGCGATGGACGGCCCGGTGAATTTTGGCGAACGCAACCAATTTTGGGGCTGTTTGACCAAAAACTTCACCGATATGAACAGCTACGGCATGAATTACAATCTGCCGTATTATTCCGCCCTGTTCGAGACATACGGTTTCAAAACCTACTTCGAACAATACTTATACACCCGACCGGTTCACCGTCCTCTGGAAGAGATTTTTCTCAGAAAGCTGAAAAGGTTGAAGGAAATTGAAAAAATTACCGTTCGCAATGCTGTAGGGATGTCTATTGATGAAATCACAGATAACTTTTTGAAAGTATACAACGGTGCTTGGGGTGGGTACTCTGATTTTAATGTCATGAAGAGAAAGCAAGCCTCGATTATCGTCCAATCGATGAAGCCGGTCATGGATAAGCGTATCGTGATATTTGCATTTGACAGGCACAACGAGCCCATTGCGTTTTTCGTCAATATTCCCGAATTGAATGAAATTTTTCGATTTGTGAATGGAAATTTAAACTTTTTGGGAAAGATGAAGTTTTTATACCACAAGTGGAAGGGAACGCCCAACACGATGAT
>DATFKV010000335.1:0-2572 GCA_035268465.1 Cryomorphaceae bacterium
CCGCACCATTCGGGATTCATTGACTGACATCTACAGTGATTAAGACCGTCGACCTTGTAGTATCTTAAGAAAACCTTCCATCTGTTCCCTGCCTTCAGCACTCAGGTTTGTCCTGTCCAGTTGGCGTTTCGCTTCCGCAAAATACTCCTCGCTTCGGTTTTGAATGTCTTGATCAACTTCCAATTCGAGAAACACTTGCCTCACGCGTTTAACCTTCTCGGCAGAATCGGAAATTTGGTCTTTGAAGTAAATAGCTTCGAGCTCCTGCTTTTGCTCGGCAGAAGCTTTTTGCAAAGCGCGAATAATGAGGTAGGTCTTCTTATTGGAAATAATATCGCCACCTACCTGTTTCCCGAAGTTTTCCGGATTTCCAAAAGCGTCTAAATAATCATCTTGCAATTGGAAACCGATGCCCGCGGCTTTACCAAATGCGTAAATGGCTTCTGATTCTTCTCTGGTCGCATCCGATAATATCGCGCCCATTTGCAAGCTACACCCCAACAACACAGCTGTTTTCAAACCGATCATTTCAATGTAGCGCTTTTCGGTAACGGCTTGCTCATCTTCAAAATCCATATCGTATTGCTGACCGAGGCAAACCTCGGCCGAGGTGCGATTGAACAAATCCAAAAGCTCGGGTAGCTTTTCAGCTCCGCAAAGCGTCAATTGCTTGTAGGCTTCGATCACCATCGCGTCACCTGAGAGTATCGCGGTATTTATGTCCCATTTTTGGTGCACGGTTTCCTCACCTCGCCTCAGTGGTGCCTCGTCCATGATATCATCGTGAACCAAGGTGAAGTTGTGGAAGATTTCTACGGCCAATGCTGCGGGCATTGCCTTTTCAAAGGAACCGTCAAAAGCATTAGCGGAAAGCAAAACCAAAGATGGACGAATGCGCTTACCCCCCAATGACATGATGTACTTGATGGGAGTGTGAAGATTGTCTTCGGGTAGTTGTGAAATGTAGGAGGCTATCTCTGTATCGAGAAGCGATCGAAGCTGATCGAGTTTGGTATTCATTTAATCAAATTAAGCAGGTACTGTCCGTAGCCGCTTTTAACAAAAGGTTGAGCTATTTGGTTGAGTTGTTCTGCGTCGATAAATCCTTTTCGGTAAGCCACCTCTTCGATGCAACCCACTTTCAACCCCTGACGGTCTTCAATAACTTCAACGAATTGACCGGCAGCCATGAGAGAAGAAAAGGTGCCGGTGTCCAACCATGCCGTTCCTCGATTCATAACCGAGACTTGGAGTTTTCCTTTCTCCAAATAGGCTTTGTTGATGTCAGTGATCTCGTATTCACCACGTGCGCTTGGCTTTAGATTTTTTGCAATCGCTACTACCTCATTGTCATAAAAATAGAGACCCGGTACTGCGTAATTTGACTTTGGCTTTTCAGGCTTTTCTTCAATACTCAAGGCTCTCATCTCCTTATCAAACTCCACAACTCCGTATCGCTCAGGGTCGGCTACATGGTAGGCGTAGACTATTCCTCCTTCGGGATCATTGTTTTCCGAAAGGAGTTCTTCCAATCCGTAACCGTAAAAGATATTGTCACCCAAAATCAAGGCTACCTTATCGTTTCCGATAAATTCTTCTCCAATCACAAACGCCTGTGCGAGACCGTTCGGTTCCTCTTGAATGGCGTAGGTAAAGTTGCATCCCAAGCGCTTGCCATCTCCGAGCAGTCTCTTGAAATTTTCATGATCGTGTGGAGTCGTAATAATGAGAATATCATTGATCCCGGCACTCATCAAGGTTGACAAGGGATAATAGATCATCGGCTTATCGTAGACGGGCATGAGTTGCTTACTCACCGAAATGGTCAGCGGATAAAGTCGCGTGCCCGAGCCTCCGGCTAAGATGATTCCTTTCATTTTTCTAAAGCTTTTTTGATCACTCTGATTTTCGAATCTCCAGTTCCTCTAGCTCAATATCCTCTTCTTCATTGATAATTTCCAAGAGGGGTTCTCGGAATGACTTTGTGACCAAACTACGATGAAAAGAGAGCAACAAACTGGGCAACAAGACCAAATTAGAAATCATAGCAACGAGCAAGGTTACCGAAACCAATGTCCCCAAGGCCACCGTTCCGCCAAAATTCGACGCGGTAAAGACCAAGAAACCAAAAAAGAGAATGATGGACGTATAGATCATGCTCACCCCCGTTTCCGTGACGGCATTTAAAACACAGGTGCGAATATCCCACGATCTGGTTTTTAGTTCCTGTCGATACTTCGAAAGGAAGTGAATGGTATCATCGACGGAAATACCGAAGGCGATACTAAACACCAAAATGGTAGATGGCTTGATGGCCACGCCAAAATATCCCATTAGCCCAGCTGTAAAAAGCAACGGCAGCAAATTAGGAAATAGCGAAATGATCACCATTCGAGCCGAATTGAATAATAGCGCCATTAAAATGGAAATGACAAAAATCGCAATGGCCAAACTGATGAACAGGTTTTTGACCAAGTAATCGGTTCCGTTTAGAAAAACGATACTAGTTCCCGTCAGAGTGACCTTAAATTCATCGCGCGGAAAAATCTCGTAGACCTTTGGCTTGAGGTCT
>DATFKV010000336.1:0-4361 GCA_035268465.1 Cryomorphaceae bacterium
TGGGATTAGTTCCATTGGGTGATGTGATGAGGTAGGTATTAAAAGGGGCCTCTTGTTCCACAAAACGGAATTGGTAATTTGTAAAATTGGCTGTATTGGAAGGATTTGTGGCGCGAATCACATCATTTGTCGTGTAATCGAGAGTGCCACAGTCAGAAGAAACCAATTCTACAAAAGGAATATGAGCCACCGCAGTGGCAAAGTCCGTGGCAATTGCAGGCGAGCCGACATGGTATACTCTATAGAGGTAAGTATTGCCCACAATGAGGTCGGGTAAGAGCACCGTTTCAGTAGCGCCTGGCCCTGCATTATCTCTACAAATAATCAAAGTACCGCCGCAGGCATCATATACTTCAACGGCTAAATTGATATCCAGTTCGCCTTTCGCTTGTATACCATGATCCGTCGCAATTGCCACAAAACTGTACCAAACATCATCACTTCCACCCGCTCCTGCACATTGTGGATCGCCCGAAAAACCTGCTCCCAAAAAAGACCCGCTAGTTTCAGAAAGTGCAAAATCCTCTTCCGATGAAATGAGATTAGCTGTTAAACAATCATTTGCCATCAACGAAGAACCTAAAAGTAAAGTCGAAAGCAAAATTGTAATTAAGTAGAATGATTTTCGCATAAGAGGACTCCCGATAAAATGAATTTGAACACTAAATTACACAATCAATTCACATTGAAAGTCAGATTTAACAAGAAGGTCAACAAGATTATTAACCGGATTTTCAACAACGAAAAAAAGCAAGGCTTTCGCCTTGCTTTTTACCACCTACTGAAAATTAACCACGCTGACCGCTACTGAACTATCTTAGAGACAAGTTCTGCGGTGCGGCTGGCGTAGCCAAACTCATTGTCATACCACGACATTACTTTTACAAAGTTGCCATTGGTAGATGTCATTAAAGAATCGAAGACACTACTGTGAGGATTTCCAATTACATCTGCCGATACAATCGGGTCTTCCGTGTACTGAACAATTCCTTTTAATTCGTTCTCTGCAGCTTTTTTTACTGCGGCATTAATTTCTTCAGCCGTCACTTCTTTATCGAGAATCGCGACCAAGTCTGTTATTGATCCGGTAATAGTTGGAACTCGCGTGGCGTTACCATCAAGCTTACCCTTCAAATGAGGAAGTACTAAACCTACTGCTTTCGCGGCTCCTGTAGTGGTCGGAATGATTGAATAAGCTCCGGCTCTGGCTCTTCTCAAGTCACGGTGAGGCGCGTCTTGCATTCGCTGATCTGCGGTGTAAGCGTGAATGGTGTTGATGTATCCTTTTTGGATACCGAACTCGCGATCGAGAATCATCGCAATCGGTGCCAAACAATTCGTGGTACAACTTGCGTTTGAAACCACATTGTCGTCGGCTGTCAATGTATCATCATTCACTCCGATCACGACTGTTTTAACGTCACCCTTGGCAGGGGCCGAAATAATAACCTTTTGAGCTCCCGCTGTGATATGCTTTGAAGCACCTTCTTGACTCGTGAATATGCCCGTGCACTCAGCCACGACTTGAACACCTAAGTCCTTCCAAGGAAGATCTTCGGGGTTTTTCTCTGCATATAACTTGTAGGATTTTCCATCCACGACAATATGATCATCACCTGAATGTGAAACTTCTCCTTGATATCCGCCTTGGCTGCTATCGTATTTGAAAAGATGAGCCAAAGTCTTGGCATCGGTCAAGTCATTAATCGCGACTACTTCTACATCATTATTTTTCAATAGCTGACGGAAAGTAAGCCTTCCTATTCGACCGAAACCATTTATTGCAACTTTTATCATAGTTTAAAACTCTTCAAAGTGTCATTTAAACACAAAGTTAATATAATTCCAAGAATCCCGAATAAGATTCAAGATTATTCACACTAAATTAATATTTCCAACAATTATAACATGCCGGTGACGATATTTTCCATGGTAATACCTTCGGCTTCAGCTTGGTAATTTCGAACCAAACGATGTCTGAGAATAGGTAGAGCCACTGCTTGCACATCTTCAATATCAGGAGAATATTTTCCTTGAAGTGCGGCATGACATTTAGCCCCTACAATGAGGTATTGAGAAGCTCTGGGGCCGGCACCCCAACTCAGATAGGTATTGGTACTTTCAGAGGCCAAATCGGTACCAGGACGTGATTTCGCCGCCAAGTTTACTGCGTATTCCACTACATTATCAGCCACAGGAATCTTGCGAATCAACTGTTGGAAAAACTGAATTTCCTCCGCCGAAATCACTTGATTTGCCTCAGCAGTGATTCCCGAAGTAGTTGCTTTCACTACATCGATTTCCTCTTGTATACTGGGATAATTAACGAAAATATTGAACATGAATCGATCGAGCTGGGCTTCGGGAAGCGGATACGTTCCTTCTTGCTCGATGGGGTTTTGGGTGGCAAGCACAAAAAACGGTTTTGGCAGAGGATAGGAATGACCGGCCGTAGTGACCATTCTCTCTTGCATCGCTTCTAGAAGGGCGGCTTGTGTTTTAGGAGGGGTTCGGTTGATCTCATCTGCCAGGATGATATTGGAAAACAACGGGCCTTTGACAAATTTGAACTTTCGGTTTTCATCCAGAATTTCGGAACCGATGATGTCGCCGGGCATCAAGTCAGGAGTAAACTGAACCCGGTTAAAAGTCAAACCCAAAGTTTTGGCTATCGTATTTACCAATAGCGTTTTGGCCAAGCCGGGGACTCCCACCAAGAGGCAATGACCGCCGCTGAAGACTGTGATTAGAACTTCTTTGATGACATCATCTTGTCCGACTATAACTTTGGCAATTTCTTGCCTCATCGAGGCGTATTTGTCCGTAAGCTGCCGAACCGCTTCTACGTCTTTCATGTAAGGTAAACTTCTTAGTTCTTAATTAATTCGTCTTCTTCTTCAATCCAAGGATAACCGAATGCGCAATCTCGGTATTTTTCATCGATTTTTACAAAAGCTTCTTCTATTCTCTCTCTCACCCATTTGTCCATGGCCTGTGCTCGAAGTCTCTCTGTCGCCATATTCTGAAGGCTTTGGTAATCATCAGTCAAGTTGGCGCGGTGGGGTTCTGTCCGATTCAGTAGCTTTATAATGCGGTACCCCTTTTCGTTGGCGCGTGTTTGAAAGTAAAATGGTTTACTTACCATCCCGACTTCCATCGTATCGATGACCGGAAAGAGAGTAGGATCCAAATCGTCCATTTCAAAGATGGTGCTTCCCGAAGCCTCATTAACCAAAGAACCATTTTGATTTTTCGTTCGTTCGTCATCCGAATATTTATTTGCCGCTAAGGCAAATGAAACGGAATCGCGCACCACCAGAGTTCGGATTGAATCCAAATCCGTTCTGGCCTTATTCAATCCATCTGCCGACAATTCGGGTATGAGCAAGATGTGATTGGCATCGTACATCTCTCCTCTCCTTTCCAACAGTTGCATGATGTGAAAACCATAGTCCGTTTTAAACGGGGTGGAGATTTGACCTTCTTCGAGATTGAAAGCTACTGCATCAAACTCGGGCACCCATGTACCGCGGGACTGCATACCCAGACTTCCTCCCTTAGCCGCCGAACCGGGGTCGTCACTATACAGCGCTGCCAAGGTCTCAAATTCTTCTTGGCCCGTTTCTACCTGCTCCTTGAACTCCATGAGTCGGGAGCGAACCCTCTCCTTCTCGGCAGTAGAAACCTCGGGGTACTTGACTATTTGCGCCATCTGTACCGAGGCATTCACATAGGGTAAACTATCCTTTGGAATCTCGTTGAAGAATTCTTGTACATCAGAGGGAGTCACATTAATGTCGGCACTGATCTCCGATTCCATTCGCTGAACCAGCAGCTGATCTTTTAAAACCTCGAAAAAATCTTCTCTGATTTCCGACATGGATTTGCCATAATAATCTTCCAGAGCTTCTACCGATCCGATTTGTCGAATGAATACATCCATCCTTCGGTTCAATTGCCCTTCCACCATGTCATCAGTCACTTCGAGTGAATCTACTTTCGCTTGATTTAACATGAGTGTCTCAAAAAGAATCTCTTCCTATACCTGACAATCACTTAAAGTACCTGGAAATCCCTGAGCTTTAATTTGGATCTTTTGGATTTGTATATCGCTGTATAAAATGATCTCATTTCCTATTACCGCTACTATTTCATCTATCACTTGTGCCCTTGAGCTAGTGACGATGAAAAACAGTGCGATAGCGGAAAGAAAAATTTTCAATCTTACTCTTTTATCCATTCAATTTTATTCTTTGCGTAGGCCTCTTTAACTGCGTCGTCGCGCATTTTTTTCACCAAATCCGCTTTTCGCTGATTAATAATCAAATTCTGAACTTTCTGCATCTCCAGTTCGAGCGGAG
>DATFKV010000337.1:0-2739 GCA_035268465.1 Cryomorphaceae bacterium
ATTGCCAATTGCTCATTCCTAATTGACTACTGCACACTGCTCACTGACATCTCACTCCTCACCAATCGAAATGCCCACAACCTCTTGCATCTCCTTTTCAAATGCTTTTTCCATGACGTCATTATCGCTTAGGTTCACTGTCATCCGAATGGCTTTAAGTCCGCTAACCCCTTGCATATGCTGAAGCTCAAAACGCTCCACATCGGGTTGGATGAAATTCAGGTGAGTCAGGTATTTCACATAAGACATGTATTCCTCTTCCTCCTTGGCCAAGGAAAAAATGACCGATACGGTATGAGGTTGGGTCAATCTCTCGTTCGTATCTTTTATCAGCGCCTTGTCTATCCGTTTTTTCATAATCTCATATCGAATATTGTAGGCGCCGTCCACATCAAACTTTTTCTCGTCCGTGCGAAAACGAATGGATAGGGCGGTGCTCTGGACCAAGATAAGCTGGGCCGTTTCCAACGCTATGGGTAGCTTGGGCAGTATCTTATGCGTCTCGCGGGTGACCTTGCACATGAGCATCAACTGCCACAAGCGCAAATTTTGCAAGTAGATGGGATTGTAAACCTTTTTCTTCGCGATGGATTGACCGATGTAGATATTGTATTCCACCCCATCCGTCTTGTAATTTTCAAAGAAATAAGGGAACATCTTCTGCGTCTTCTCTTCTTCTGCTTCGATTAGCGAGAATGCCATTCCGTTAATCATCTCAATGGAATCCTCGAAATGCTTTCGACGCTTATAGATGATCTGATGCTCATCATCCAGTTCGTCGAAATATGCGGCTATCGGCTCGGCCAATTCATCATTGTTGGCTTGGATGTGGCGAAACAAAGGCTCAATCTCAGACTTGATGAAGTCGACTATTTTCACTTCCTCATCCGAAAGCAATTCCTCCGCCACTTCTTGGCGGTGATTCTTCACCTCAAATTCGAGCTCCTTGTAGATCGGAAAGGAGTGCTTTTCAATAATGCGTTCCAAAACTTCGATTACCAAGTCGAGCTGGGTAGTCAAATCTTGTTGAATACACGTGTTACGCATATCTGAAGAGTTTCTCACATCAGATGAGCCATATAATGGATACACATCTTTAAAAACCACTTGGTCTAAAGCCTTTTCGGTGAGATCTTTCTTGGAGTCCAAATAGTCTATGGCGACTTCTTGAAACTTCCACTCCACTGCGGGATGTAGGGAGGTAAACTTTTCTTTGATAATTCTGGTTACTTCGTTTTCTTCACTGATTCTTACTCGCTCTACCGCCATGGCCAACAGGGGAGTCAATTCGCTAAAACGCAATAGGTCCAAAGAGCTAAAGGCATTGGCACGTTCGGAAACCAGTTGGAAGAGCCCCACTACCACATTGTTGCTGATCAATGGAACCACGATGACGCTATTGATCCCAAAATCCAATAATTTCTTCTTAAGATCTTCGTCAATATCCGCATTGCAAACACTGGTCAGGATAATGTTCTCCTTATTCTCAAACAGTGGCTCGAACATCTGTCTTGCCTCGTTGTCGTCCATGCCGCACTTGAAGTCCATTAGGCCTTGTTGGGTCCCCTCGGCGGTACCCAGATTTACAAATTTATCTCTGAGTTGCTGGTAGAACGCAATACTGATTTTGGTTTCGCGGTCGCCCATCAAACTCTTAAAACCTTCTTCAATCTGCCTTAAGCTCTCCATGGAGTCAAGCGCTCCCGGCTTCAGCAAATCTGCCTTGAGTTGCGACAGCAATTGCTGCTCGGTGATCTCGACTAAGTTGATGATGGACACCCCCGAAAATTTAAAAACATCGGCCGGCAGGTGTTTCATCCAATAGTCGATATCCTGATAGTTATTCACCAGACTTACCAAATCATCTTCGCTGAGCTCGGGAAGTTCACCCGTGAGTTCGATGTCGACAAAATCCATATTCATATGGCCGTGGAAAAACCGCACTAAGCCGGTTTCGGGATCTTCAAAACTGATGGATCTTGAGGGCCTTCGCTCTATCGGAAAGTTGTAGTATTTATCCAAGATGGCTGCATAGGCCCCTAATATTTGAAAGTAAAGCGTCTCATTGTGCTGGTCTTCTGCTACAAAGCCGGACTGATTTCGGTATACGTTCACAATCTTGTTAAACTGTGGCGTCTCAAAGAAACAGTCCACGTCAAATGCGGCTACCACACCTTTCAAATCTTTTTGCCATGTGGCCCGGCTGAATATGCAGGATAGCAGCAGCTCCACCTTGTCCAAGTGCTTTTCGATGGTGGCTCTATCCAAAATGGGTTGGGATAGCGCGGGTTCGCTCTTTATAAGTTCCAAAACCGACTTTGCATAATCCGCAACTTGCTTGACGGGCGATTGGGTTTCGCTTTCCCAAAATTCAATAACCTTGGCAAAGTTCAACTCACTCTTAAATGGAAAATGATCTTTAAATAATTTTTGCTTATCCATGTAGGATCGGGTGTTTAGTAGTACATAAATGTACGAATAGTCGTGCCGGAATACCGAAAGTGGCGCATATCTGCAAGGCATTAATCCTATATTTAGCCCGTTATAACGCCGTCAATGGATCAGTCGATTGTAAAAGAAGTAGAAAAATTTGCCACCAATAAGCTCACAACTGAGCTGCCCGACTATGCCAAGTACCACGACCTGGAGCATACGCGCACCGTGGTCAGGGAGGTCAGACTTCTGGCAGCCGAAGAAGAGGTTAACCCGAATCAAACAAATTGTCTGGAGGTGGCCGCT
>DATFKV010000338.1:0-5195 GCA_035268465.1 Cryomorphaceae bacterium
CTCAAAAAGGTAAATGCCGAAGGCATGACGGTGGTTATCGTAACCCACGAAAACGACATTGCCGAGAAGACAAATCGCCTCATCAAGCTCAAGGACGGGATGATCGAAAGCCATAATTTATTGGCCCATGTTTGACCTGGACAAATGGCAAGAGATTCTGGCAACGATTCGAAAGAATAAGTTGCGCACCTTCCTCACTGCCTTTTCGGTCATGTGGGGGGTATTCATGCTCGTCATTCTTTTAGGAGCGAGTACGGGTCTGCATCAAGGAGTGATGTATAGCTTTGCCGACGATGCGATCAATAGCATCTGGGTTTATTCAGGGAAAACCTCCATGGCGTATAAGGGACTGAAACCCGGAAGAGAGATTCAATACAAGAACGAAGACTTTGAAAATGTCCGCGATTTGGTGGACGGGGTTGAGTATGCAACGGCTCGATACATGGTTTGGAATGCCGAGGTTTCTTACGGTGACGAGTTCAGCACCTATCCGCTGCGGGCGGTTAACCCCGACCACCAATTTATAGAGAACAGCATCATCATGCAGGGTCGCTTTTTGAGTCCCGCTGATTTACTGGAGAAACGCAAAGTGGCTGTGATCGGAAAAGAAATTGTCCAAGACCTCTTCCCCGACAAGAATCCGCTGGGTGAATACGTGCGTGTATTTGGCATTCCCTTTAAGGTGGTTGGCGTTTTTGAAGATACCGGAAACTCCAGAGAACAACGCTACCTCTACATCCCGCTGAGTGCCGGGCAGACGGTATTCGGTGCTGGAGATGATATCCAAATGTTTATGGTAACGACGGGAAATTTATCCCTTCCCCAATCGATGAGGATGAGCAATGAGATTGATCAAATGCTTCGGCGTAGACACACCATTCATCCCGATGATGAAAGCGCCATAAGCGTGCGAAACAACAACGAAGAGTTTAAAGAAATCGCGGATATCATGACGGGGATTGAGGTTTTCGTTTGGATTATCGGAGCTTTTACCATCATCGCCGGAATCGTTGGTGTGAGTAACATTATGAGCATCGTAGTCAAGGAGCGCACCAAGGAAATCGGGGTGAGAAAAGCTCTGGGAGCCACACCGGCTTCGGTGGTTTTTTTGATTCTCCAAGAGTCGATTTTCATAACGGCCTTGGCGGGATACATTGGTTTGCTCTTGGGCGTTTTTACCTTGGAAGGAGTGTCAAAACTCATTGGTGAGGTTGAAATGTTTCGCAATCCCGAGGTAGACTTTAATGTGGCCCTGATAACCTTGGCCGTGATGGTTGTTTCGGGAGCACTGGCGGGCTTGTTCCCTTCACTCAGAGCCGCGAGAATAAAACCGGTGATCGCTTTAAAAGACGAATAGCATGTTCGATCGAGATAAATGGGCAGAAGTCATTCAGGTGCTGAGCAAAAACCCGTTCCGCACCGTGGCAACCGCATTCGGAGTGATGTGGGGCATCATGATGCTCATTGTCATGATGGGGTCAGGGCAGGGCTTGCAAAACGGCGTTACCGCCAATTTCAATCGCGTAACCAATTGCATGTTCATTTGGTCCCAAACGACGACCAAACCTTATGCGGGATTTAAGCAAGGTCGTAGTTTTAATCTGCGAAGCAGCGATGTAGACTACCTCAAAAGCAATGTCCCCGAAATAGATATTCTCTCTCCTCGAAATCAGCTTGGGGGGTATCGCGGAGAAAACAATGTGACCCGTGGAATCCGTACGGGATCTTTTTCCGTTTACGGCGATACTCCTGACTTTATAAAAATTGAACCAAAGCCAATTACCAAGGGGCGTTTTATTAATTGGGCCGATCTGGATGAGCTTAGAAAAGTGTGTGTCATCGGTGAGCGGGTCTACAAAGAGCTCTTCGAAAAAGGAGTGGAGCCTTTGGGCGAATACATCAAAATCAGCGGGGTGAATTACCAGGTGGTCGGCGTTTACAAGTCTACCTTTTCGGGAGAACGCGCCGAAGAAGACACCAAAAGTATTTTCGTGCCTTTCACTACTTTTCAGAAGGCATTTAATTATGGGGACGTAGTGGGTTGGATGAGCATCACCAGCAAGGAAGATGTCCCCGTTTCCAAAATGGAAAAGAAAATAGTGGATAAATTGAAAGTTCGTCACAAGGTTCATCCGGAAGATGAAAGAGCATTTGGTTATTACAATATGGAGGAAGAGTTCAAACAGATGAACGGTATCTTCAACGGAATCAAAGGACTTTCATGGTTTGTAGGAATTCTGACCTTGATTGCAGGCGCGATTGGGGTGAGCAATATCATGCTGGTGATTGTAAAAGAGCGCACCAACGAAATTGGCGTGAGAAAGGCATTGGGAGCTACACCTTGGGACGTGGTGTCTCAGGTATTGCTTGAGTCGGTATTTCTGGCATCCTTGGCGGGATTTCTGGGAGTTATCTTCGGTGTGTGGCTTTTGGAGTTGGTTTCCGGTTTTGTCGAAGGACAAGAAGGAGCTTTCCGCAATCCGGGAGTTAATTTTGAAGTGGTACTCACTGCCTTAGTGATCCTGATTATTTCAGGCACGTTTGCCGGACTTTTACCGGCTGTGCGCGCCGCGAGAATAAAACCCATTGAAGCACTCAGAACTGAATAGAAATTATACATCATGAAAAAAGCTGTTTTCGTCATTGCATCCATACTTATCGTCGGACTTTTGGCCTGGACCATGTATTACCTTTACGAAAAGTCCCAAGAGAAACCCGTGACCTATAAGGTCGAAGCACCGAAAAGAACCGACATCATCAAAAAGACCGTTGCAACCGGAAGTGTCCTTCCGAGAAAGGAAATTGATATTAAACCCGTCGTCTCCGGTATCATCGATAAGCTCTACATTCAGCCGGGCATGTCCATCAAAGAAGGCGATGTCATTGCGCGAATCAAGGTGATTCCCGATATGGTTACCCTGAACAACGCCGAAAACCGATTGGAAAGAGCCGAGATCGGATTGGAGAATGCGAAGATTGATTTTGACAGAAACAAAAACCTCTTCGATGACGGAGTGATTGCCTATGCGGACTATCAGCCTTTTGAATTGGCAAAAAGAAATGCCCAAGCAGAATTTGATGCGGCAAAGGATAACCTCCAAATTGTGAAAGAAGGAGTGAGCAGTAAGAACAGTGCTGCCGCCAATACTTTGGTGAGAAGCACCATCACGGGAATGGTTCTGGCCGTTCCGATTGAAATCGGAAACAGTGTCATCGAGCTCAACAACTTCAATGAAGGAACGACCATTGCTTCGGTGGCAGACATGACTGATTTGATCTTTGAAGGAAAAGTCGATGAAAGTGAAGTGGGTAAAATATCGGAGGGTATGGATTTGATACTCACCATAGGTGCCATCGAAAACGAAGAATTCGACGCCAATTTGGAATACATTTCACCGAAAGGAGTAGAAGAAAACGGTGCCATCCAATTTGAAATAAAAGCCGCTGTCGACCTGAAAGAGAATCAGTTTATCCGAGCGGGATATTCTGCCAATGCCAACGTAGTGCTTGACCGACGTGACGATGTATTGGCCATCGATGAGGGCTTGGTGCAGTACGAAAATGATACGACCACTTTCGTGGAAATAGCGGTGGGAGATCAAAAATTCGAAAGGCGAGATGTCAAGCTCGGCCTCTCTGACGGAATTAAAGTGGAAGTTTTAAATGGCGTGAATGAAGGGGACGAAATCAAGATTTGGAACCAACCGATAACCGAAGGATGATGCGATACATTTTCATCTTCTGCCTTTTCGCAGCTGCTTGCGCTGACACTCCATCGGAAAAACAAAGAACAGCCATGGAGCCTGCCGATGAGCTTCCGGTGAATTATGCCACAGGCTTTACCATCAGATCTTCCAATGACGGTTATTCCATTACGGTTCGTAACCCCCACGACACGAGCCAAGTTTTGGGAACCTATCTGCTCTCCAATTCGGATAGCAGCGGAATTCATATCCCTATCGAATCGGCTGTTTTGAATAGTACCACGTTCGGCGCATTCTTCGACCACCTCGATGCCTTAAGCATTGTGGAAGGAATGACCTACACCAACGGAGTCAAGAATGAGCGCATTTTGGAGTTAATCGAATCGGGTGACATAACTGAAATGATTTCAGGAGACGGCATCGACTTCGAAAGGCTGCTGGAATTGAATCCCGATGCGGTAATGGCCTACAGTTTCGGAGATGCCGATTTTTCCCGATACGAAGAATTGGGAATCCCGGTAGTTCTGCTCATGGATTACAAAGAGTCGCACCCGCTCGGCAGAGCCGAATGGATTAAGGTTGTAGGCTGTTTTCTGGGTAAATACGATGAGGCATTGACTATTTTTCAGGAAGTAGAAGAGGCATACTTGGAAGTGAGAAATCAGGCGATGTTGCACTCCACCTTGCCTTCTGCATTTACGGGAAGTCGCTACGGTGATTTTTGGTACGCCCCGGGACGCGATAGCTACATCGCTAAGTTTATTAGAGATGCGGGAGCCATCTACACTTTCGATCATATCGAAGGCCAAGAAAGTGCCGAACTGGATTTCGAACAGGCACTTATCACGATTTCTGAAGCCGATTACTGGGGATTGGTCGTTTCATCCGAAGAGCCTTTTACCTCCGAAGATATTTTGGAAATGAGCCCGCTCTACGAGAATTTAAAAGCCTTTAAAGACGGCAATATCTTTATCTGCAACACCGCTGAAGAAGATTATTTTGGCGAGGCGGTGATGGAGCCCCACCTGATCTTGTCCGATCTCTATCAAATTTTTCATCCCGACACCGAAAGCGACTCGACTTTTCATTATTTCAAACCCATTCAGTAATCTTCGCACTACGCTTATCTTTGGCCCATGTCCAAGGCGGTCAAGTGGCTTATCTGTTTTCTGATTTTGGTGGTGCTGGTGCCTGCATCCCTTTTTTTGGGTTCGGTTGATATTCCTTTCGAGGCTTTTTTCGGAGGTGGAGATGAATTGCAAAACATTATCATTCGCGAGTCGCGTATTCCGCGCACCCTTGCGGCGCTTGGGGGAGGCGCGGGGCTGGCCCTTGGCGGACTTTTTATGCAAACGCTTTTTCGAAATCCCTTGGCGGGTCCCTCCGTGCTCGGATTGACCAGCGGTTCTTCTCTGGCCGTTGGTATTCTCACTTTGGGTGGCGGTGTTTTGGCCACGTCGCAGTTTGCGGTCGTTTCTGCGGCAGCCATTG
>DATFKV010000339.1:0-3545 GCA_035268465.1 Cryomorphaceae bacterium
GTTTCATTGCCACTCACCTCATAATAGGTGTATCCGCAACCGTACTCTCCGAGACAATAGACATTGTAGTACCACTCCTGCCCGGGTTGA
This sequence comes from Cryomorphaceae bacterium, assembly GCA_035268465.1. Taxonomy (GTDB): domain Bacteria; phylum Bacteroidota; class Bacteroidia; order Flavobacteriales_D; family Cryomorphaceae; genus JAKVAV01. Next base: position 91 of record DATFKV010000339.1, read on the forward strand.
AACCATTCGACTTCATCCTGCGCAAAGCCTTGAAAGGAAAAAAGGATGAGAAATAAAGTAAAGAATTGTTTCATAGGTTCAGGTTGGATTTTTCTTAAAACTATGAAAAGAATTAAAGCAGTCTACTCCGTTTATATCCAATTCTTGCAAGCCCAGTATAGGGTAATTTGGTAAGTATTTTTGATAACATGCCGATCGTCTTATCTTGCCATGATGAATCAATTGCACTTCAAGAAGCTCGAAAACGTTTATCATAGTGCCAAAATCAACCGCATTCCCTACCGTGGGATGACCCTGAAAGTGAGCGAAGGAGTAGCAGAATTAACCTATCCGGTGTCTTCTGATTTTTTTCACAAAATGGAAGCCCTACACGGATCGGTTTACTTCAAAATGCTGGATGATGCGGCTTACTTTGCCGTGAACTCAGTTGTTGCTGAGAACTTCGTGGTCACCACTTCTTTTTCCATTGATTTATTGCGCCCGGTTACAGGAGGAACACTTACTGCTACAGGTGCGGTAAGCTTTTCTTCCAAAAACCTTTGGGTGGCAGAGGCCGTTCTTGTAGATGAAAGAGGTCGAAAAATTGCCATCGGAAAAGGTAGGTTTACAAAAAGCAGATTTACCTTGCAGGAAGTTCTGGAGAAAGGCAAATGAGAAAGTGCATTCTAATTCTTTTCGCGTTGATTCCATTTATGGGGCTCGCACAAGAAGTGATCAAAGGGAAAATAGTTGACGAAAGCTCGAATGAGAGTCTACCTTTCGTTCACATCATTTCGGCGAGTACTAAGGCAGTGAGTGATATCGAAGGGAACTATCGATTGGCCGTTCCTTCTTCTGCCAATGCCTCGGATAGCATCGCGTTTTCGGTGATTGGGTACACCAAGAAAAAAATGACCATCGCAGATTTGGCCGAAGAGCCAAATGTAAAACTGAGTAAAGCCACTCTTGATTTGGGGGTGGTAACGGTGGTAGCAAAGGAAGATCCTGCTTACGCCATGATCAGAAAAGCCGTGAAAAACCGAAAGAAAAACGACCCTGAACAGCTGCCAAAATTTCGCTACCATTCCTACAACAAGGCCTACATTGATATAGACCGAAGTGATGAGGAGATTAAGCGAGAACTCGACTCAACCAATTTTGCCAAGGCTCATTTCATGATGCTGGAGAGTGCCACCGAAGTTACTTTTGAGCAACCGAATAAGATCAATGAGAAGGTCTTGGCCAACCAAATTACGGGATTTTCCAATCCGCTTTTTTCTCTTCAGTCCAATTCGTTTCAGCCTTTTTCCAGCTATTCGCCCTACCTGACATTTATTGCCATCGACTTTCTAAACCCGATAAGTCCCAATAGTGAAAACCGCTACCTGTTTCAATTGAAAGACAGCCTGGATACTCCTGAAGGAATGGCATACCTTATCGCATTTGAGCCTCGAAAAAATGCGAGCGGAAACCTCTTGGAAGGGAGCCTGAGCTTAGATGCTGAAGATTGGGCCTTGGTGACCATTCAGGCAAAGAATACGGGCAAACATAATCTGGCCGGATTTGAGATACGTCAGCAATACGAAAAAACGAAGGGTCACTGGTTTCCCAAACAATCGAGTTCCCACTACGACATGCAAGACCCGGAAATGCCCATGTTTGTGGTGAGCAATACCTATATCGACTCTGTGGAATTTGAGTTTGAAGCGGAGCGATATGGAATAGCCAATATAGAAATGACCGAAGGAGCCAATAAGAAGAGCAATGAGGAATGGGACCCTTATCGCCAAGTAGATCTATCTGAAGAAGAAAGCAATACCTATAAAGTATACGACACACTCGACACCAAAATATTGAAGGCATTTGATTGGACGATGAGTCAATCGGCATCTTTGGCCCGAGGCAGATTCACAGTGGGCAAAGCCGACATTCTCTTGCCTCGTATTTTGGGATTTAATCAGTACGAAGGTTTGCGCTTGGGATTGGGGCTTGCGACCAATGATAAGCTAATAAAATGGGTAAGTCCGGAGGCCTATTTTGCCTACGGATTTCGTGATGAAGAGATCAAGTATGGAGGTGGGCTGCGGTTTAGGATTCAACCCAAACGCGAGCTTGAATTGTACCTCGGTTACGAAAATGATGTGGACGAACCGGGAAGGTCGAGCAATGAAAATATGGGTGGCTTCCTAAAAATCGCCGAAGTGGAACGCGACCTCTTCATTCGTTTTATGAATCCATACGAAGCCTACCTAGCCGAACTGAAATACCGCCCGATGCGAGACGTGCGCACCACGCTGAGCTTTCGCAACGAGCGACGCAATTTCGAACGCACCAATCGAACCGATGCCACATTCGAAGAATACGACCTCACCACCACCGAAGTGGGCTTAATGGTTGAGTTCAATCCTGGTGAAGCACTCATGATGATTGGCAGCAGCCTGATACCGCAAGGAATTTCATATCCACGCTTTTCGCTGGAAATTTCGCAAGCCATCGATGACTTGTTGGATTCGGAACAGGAGTTTATCCGAGCCGAGCTGCGAGCAATGCACCAAATCGATGTGAATCGACTTGGATCCATGCAGCTATTCGCTTCTGCGGGAAAAGTTTGGGCAGATCAAATCAACGGCTCAAACCTAATGCTGAGCCGCGGTATTGAAGGCGAGAGCGAATTGGGTATTGTGGCATTCGGCTATTTCCACACCATGCCCGTTTATGCATTTACCAATGACGAATATGCGCACGTGGGCATCGCCCAAGGTTTTGGTAACCCCTTCGGATTGGAATGGAAATTTTCACGACCCGAAATACGGTTGATGTATCAGGCAGCCATTGGCAATTTAGAAATACCGACCACTTTTGTACCCGACCTGCCACGCGTGACAATGGACCGCCCCTACCTGGAGGGAGGGTTTCTCATTGATAATTTATTGAGGTACAAGAACAGCGGGAGTTTCTATTATTCGGGATTTGGCATCGGGGTTTTTTACCGCCACGGCTACTATGAGATGCCCAATTTTGAAGATAACATCGCTTACGCCGTTAGTTTGGCGATAAGTTTTTAACTTATATTCGCCTCTGAATTTTTCTAGCAAAATGACGACCGAAACAATTATCCTTTTAGGAAGCGCTCGCAAAGACAGTCACACTAGGACCCTTTTGCGAAATGTATTTAACGGCATACCCCATGATTTGGTCGATTTGCTCGATTTCGAGATAGCACCGTTCGATTACAACGCTAAATATCCCGCCTCCGATCAGTTCCAGGAATTGGCAGATAGAATGGTAAGTGCAAAAAACATCATATTCGCCACCCCGGTGTACTGGTATTCGATGAGCGGCATTTTGAAAAATTTCATGGATCGATTTACCGATTTAATAACGGTCGAAAAGCAAAAGGGTCGTGCCTTAAGTGGTAAGAACATGTACCTTTTTTCGGTAGGGGCTGATCAATTTCACCCCGATGGTTTTGAAGT
>DATFKV010000340.1:0-5324 GCA_035268465.1 Cryomorphaceae bacterium
CCCTTCTCTCTGTCTATGGCCTCGTCGATCAAAGCCAGCGCCAAGTCGTAATTTCTAGCGTCGAAAGCATTCATGGCATTCTCGAAAGAACGAATCGCCTTTTTATCGGTCGTGGTATAATCTTGAGATTGAGCATTGGAATAAAACGAGAATAGAAAAAGTGCCGGAATGAATAGCTTGATTAGTTTCATCAAGGAATGTCCATGTATTTGTGAGTCTGAAGAGAAATGCGCCATCTTGGGTTTTCTTTTACGTAGTCGATGATCGAGGGAGTCATGGCGCTAGCCTTTTCCCATTCGGGTTGCAAAAATAGCTGACAGTCCTTACGAACTTTGGCGGCGTGAGTTTCGGCCCATTTAAAATCGTGCTTATTGAAAACCACAACCTTAAGTTCATCTGCCTTTTCACAAACCGAGTCGATCGGAGACTTGAACTTTTTCGGTGAGAAGCAAACCCAGTGCCATTCTCCCGTAAGGGGATGCGCACCCGAAGTTTCGATATGCGTTTTCAATCCTTTTTGGATCAGAGCAGCAGTAAGGTTTTCCAGATTGTACATGGCGGGTTCACCCCCGGTGATCACGACTATTTCTGCTCCCGATGATTTGGCTCTATCGGCCAATTCGGAGATGGATTTTTGCGGGTGAGCCGAAGCGTCCCAGCTTTCTTTCACATCGCACCAGACGCAGCCCACGTCGCAGCCACCCAAACGAATAAAATAAGCGGCGGTACCCGTATGGGCTCCTTCGCCTTGAATGGTATAAAACTCTTCCATAACGGGAAGCAGATCGACTTGCACTTCAGAAGTTTCTGGGATTTGAGACATGATAGTGGAAAAGAAACCCGTGCGAGGCGAGTGTTTAGAAAAACTCTAAACGTCATGAATGGAGCTTCCGCCTTAGATCGGTAATCCTCTCGTTCGCGTTAAGCGAAAACCCAACAAGTGGGTCGAGGCCCGCCCTAACCAAGGCAAGTTAGGCTCCAATTTAATAAATGTTAGTTTTTCAAACTTATAGCTCGCACGGGAGTTCGTTTACTTCCTTAAGCGACAAAATTACAGGAATTACCCGAAGAATAAAACCAAAACCAAGCGAATTACTTGCTGGAAAAATGATCCTTCTTGTCCGCGAACAACACATTAAACGTCGTCAGCGAACCATAAATTCGACTAACGTATTGTTGTAAGTGAACTTTGTCGCTATCTGATAACACTTCATGTGAGTTGATGTTCTGTTCAAGGACTCTTAATCGGTCTCTCACCATCACAATTTTGTGAAAAAACGTGTCGATAGGTATTTCTTTTGACTGCAAATCGGCTTTTCCTGGTACCAGCACCATCTTGCCTCCGTTCCATTTATCGCCGAGATCTACCACATGACTCAAATCCGAAAAGTCCTTGAGGATGGACTTCATGGCTTTCTTCACGTCTTCGATTCCGATGGATTCATCCGCTTCTTTGGGCGAATCCAAAACCTTCAAGCTTTCAAAGGAGCGGGATATCTCTCGATCTCCTTCTCCTTTGAAAAATACTTGAAGCGTCGATACGTCCATGTCGACAACGATGCCTTCCCCGAAAGTCGGGTGCTTTACTCGGGCTCCGATGCCGAGGTTGTGGGTTTCAAATTCCATGTCAGATTATTTGGAAGGATGAAATTAGTAGAATCTTACACTAAGCAAAAGGCAATATCTCATAAAACGAAAACATGCATAGCCTGAGTTACTAAAAGCGACAAGAAAAGTCCTTTCAAGTTATTTGACTAAAAGACTATAATTCATTTAGAAATGCTCTATCAACAGAACTAAACCTCACTCCTCAAAAACCAAAGAATCACCTTCAGCACCCAGTTCTTTAAGATGTTCGTTAATGTCTTCGACCATTTCATCAGGTCCGCAGACATAAAAGTGTTGTGAAAAGTCATCCACGTGTTTCTCGAGAAAATCGGCATCAATTCTACCGCTCTCATGACCTTCCGCTTCTTCTTGGGTAAGGGTAGAAATAAAGTCTTCGCCCAACATTTCGTGAAACTCATCCCGCATGATCACATCCTTTTCGGTCTTATTGGAAAAAATCAGTCTGTTGCCCTCAAGCTCTCCTTTAGCCTCGAGGTGGCGCAGAATGGCAATGAAGGGAGTTACCCCTGCTCCCCCTGCGATAAAAGTTCCTTTCCCCTTATATTCGATGGCGCCCCAGGCATCGTCAATAATAAATTCATCTCCCGCAGTGAGCGAATCAATCTTATGCGTTACGCCATCGTGATCGTGGTAGGATTTAATGGTGAATTCAAGCCTATCATCGGAAGAAAGACAAGTAAAGGTAAAGGGGCGTTTTTCGTCGCGATAGCCTGCTTTATTAATAGCTATCTCTGTAGCTTGCCCGGGCTTGAAGGAATAGCCATCCGGTTTTTCGGTGGAGATGCGGTTGACATCGTGCGTTAAAGAATGGGTATCTAGAATTTTAACGTGGTTTGACATAATGAGTTTTGAGGGTTCTTTCAATACTAAAGCCGGAAATGCCGGAATTGTTTGAAAGACCCCCTTCGAAAAGAAATCATGTTGATGAAGATTCAGTGATCCTCTTCAATGGAATCGACCAAGAGAACAAAATGTATTGACTTTTTTGCACTTCCCCGTTTTTATAAGAAACCTGCCAAAACGAGGTGTACATTCTCGCCGCACAAAAGGTAGCTTCAGGAAAAACCTACAAATCCAAAATATCCGTCGACGTCTTCACAAACTTCGTTCTCGGTCCGCGCAAAGCAATGGGGTGCCTCAATATCTCAGGATTATTCTGAATCATCTTAATCCAGTCGTCAGTCGAATAATCGTGATTTTCGAACTTGGTTTTGTAGGTGGCATGCTCTTGATTGACCAATTCTTTGACAGGGACATTCAACCGATCGGCCAGCTCAACAATTTGAGTACCGGTCAATTCTGTTTTTTGCAAATCTATTTCTATTACTGCATAGCCTTTGGCTTGAGCTGTAGCCAGTATTTTTTTGTCTTTCTCGGATTTTGAATTGTAGTAAAGTGTTACTTGACGATTCGATGTTTCGATTTCTCCCATAGTTGTTGTGTTGAATCCTTTTTGAAAGGCATCAAATTTATTGATTCACCTTGGCAAAATGTGCAGTAATCAAACAAAATTCACTAGAAATGTTTCAAATGACTCCGTGCAGGCAAATGCTATAAGCTTGCCCGCAGCAACAATCGCCCCTTCATTTATGGAATCTGTAGGTTAATCGCCATGCGAAATGATCTTTAATCATAGTGAAATCGGCACTTTACTATCCAAATTATATTTGCATCCATAACCCTATAAATCAGTCGATGCTCTTCGTTAATTCTTCTCGACCAAAAACCTCGGTACTGATGTTTCAGCGCTTCAGGTTTTCCAATACCGTGGTAGGGATTTCTTGAAATACCCTTGATCAACTTATTAATGCTCGAAAGCATTTTCTTGTCGGTCTTTTGCCAAAAAAAGTAATCCTCCCAAGATTCGTCGACAAAAAGAAGCTTCATTCTTCAATAAGATCATTCGAAAAAGAATCCCCTGACTTAAACTTGGAAATTGCCGAATTAAGCCGCTCCATATTCTTCTTCGAAGAGGTTTCATGAGCTGTTGCTTGCAAAGAATTGTATTCCTCTAAAGAAATCACCACGACCCCGGAATCTTTGCCTCTGTTGATTATAAGCGGTTCGAAGTTTTGAGTGACTCTGTTTAAATACTTTTTGAGGTCTTTTCTAAACTTTGAAATACTCGCCGTAATCATATGAACTATTTTGTACGAAATGATTCAATATAAAAGGTGCGTTTTGAAAGAGTCAAAAACTAAATTTATACCAGCCCATAAAGTTTTATGAGCAATCCGCTTTGAGCTAAATCAGCACGGTGCTAGAAATCATGTTCGATTATTTCATCTGTTCTTATTTCGACCATTCTACTCCTTTTTAGCATCCTGTGAACTGTATTTATATTTTCACTAAAAATTCGAAGCAGTTCACTATTTCTAATGTTACCTGTTTTAACGAGTAATAATTTTTGTGGAATTGATCGAATGATTAAAGACTCTAAGAAATCTGAATCTTTGGAAACGACAACTCTGTTTTCTTTAGTAGATAACTCTAAAATTTCCTTGTCTAGTGAGGTATTGCCATTGGACAAATCTAAAGTATGGACTGAATCAAAACCTTTCGATACCAGCCATAATGATAAAGTTCTTGGCAATTGAGCATCGACTATAAATTTCACGAAGCAATCTTATGAATACTTTTTGTCTTTACTAATTGAGAAGCGTAAGCCAGACAAGCCAGAAAATCTGCTCGCTCCAGATCAGGGTAATCAACAACTAATTCCTCGATTGTCATCCCTGACGCCATCAATTCCAAAATGTTCTCAACGGGATAACGCAATCCTCTGATGACGGGTTTTCCGTGGCAGATATCCGGGTCTATTGAAATACGTGTTAGAAGGTCTTTCATAACTGAAAGATAATTTAAAAAAAGAAATTCTTGTCAAAAACTGTTTCTCAATGCCTTTTCCGATCGCCTAAAACAAGTGCAGTAGAGCTATTTCCCTTTTTAATATCGATATCTATGCATCAATCATGCATCTCCAAATCTTGCCGCCTTCAACGTATTCAACAACAAAGCAACCCTCGTCATAGGCCCGACTCCACCCGGAACGGGTGTGATGGCTTCAGCCAATGGAGCGACCTCATCGTAAACTACATCGCCTTTCAAGGCAAATCCGGACTTCTTGGACTCATCGGGTACACGGGTGGTGCCAACGTCAATCACGACAGCTCCTCGCTTCACCATATCGGCAGTGACAAATCCGGGGCGACCAAGTGCGGCCACCAAAATATCTGCCTGACGGGTCCAATGCGCCAAATCTTTGGTGCGGCTATGGCAAAGGGTCACGGTGGCGTTTCCCATTGCGCGGTTGCGCGACATGAGCACGCTGAGCGGAGAACCGACTATATTACTCCGTCCCACAATCACACAGTGCTTGCCCGAAGTCTCAATGTCGTTTCTTTTCAGTAGTTCAATGATTCCGGATGGCGTGGCGGAAATAAATCCGTCCAAACCCAGATTCATCCTCCCGACGTTAGTAGGATGAAATCCGTCTACGTCCTTATCGGGATCGATGGCGGTGATGACCTTTTGAGAATCGATGTGTTTGGGCAGTGGCAATTGGACGATAAAACCGTCGATTTCTTCATTGGCGTTCAGCTCGGAGATCAGCTCCAGCAATTCACTTTCTGAAATATTATCCTCGCGGCGGATCAAGGTCGACTCAAATCCAACCTCTTTGCAATCTTTTACTT
>DATFKV010000341.1:0-5547 GCA_035268465.1 Cryomorphaceae bacterium
AAATTCCAAACCAATTTCAACTCTTCTTCAGGTGTAAACCAGTACACCAACTCAGCTTTTGATTCGTGCAGGTAATTTCCTGCATCAATCACGGTTGTGTAATTATACTCATCGAGCTGCTCAACAGAAACTGAACCTTGGATTCCCAACTTTGCAATCGTGCTTTCTATGGCTTGAGTCAACGAAATGCTTGGCTCTGAACCTTCCGCTCTTGAAAGCACATTCTCAATGGGACTCCCATTCAAATGGACCAATTCATTTTCTCTGTTAAAAGCCGCATTAATAGTGGAGTTTTTAATTCGAATACCATTCACCGTTTGATTGATGTAGAGGTAGTTAACCCCACTTGGCTGTGACACATGCTCAGCATCGATATTCAAATTCTGAACATCCGAAGCTCTAAGAATCGGATGATCGGATTGAAGTTGCTTGGAGATTTTCTCAAGCTTATTGGTTTGACTAACAGCAATTAAAGACACCATACATAGAAGCATGGTGAACGCCAGAGTAGATATTTTCATTCGTTACATGTTTTTTCGCAAGCTGAAATATAGCCCATTTACGAATGCATAACAGAAAACTTCTTATCGGGTTTAAGGCATTTATGGGATTGTTAAAGAAGAATGGAAATCCTAAAAATAGGCAAGAGGTTTTAAACCACAAGTTTTACAATAAGGCTTCAGATCAAAAAAAGGGGCACTTTGCCTATAGCAAAGTGCCCCTTTTGACGCGAAAAATGAATCTTCTAGCAACCTACTATCCCAAATGAAACTACCAAGGTTTGATCTACTTTTTCGCCTTTCGCATTCTCAGCCGGCTGCCATTCGCCCGGCAGATCATTGGCTAGTCTGATCATGGTCTCATCAATATTGGAATAGCCCGATGTTCTGTCGAGACTTACATCCTCAACAGTCCCATTTTTTGTAACGGTAAAATGGAGTTTGGCAGGCTGCAATTTTTCTTCATCGAGATTGTAGATGTTTTTCTCATTCTGTTTTCTAAAATAATCGAGTAGAGCATCCCTCCCACCATCATAGGATGCCTGTTTTTCGGGCACCACCGTCATGTGTGGTCGATATATATTTTCCCCTTTCAACTCAGCGTTGGCATCTTTCGTGTGAAACTCTGCCTGCACTAAAAAATTTGATGAATACTCCATAGCCCCGATTAACGCGAGTTGCTCTTGGGTTAACCTTTCGCTTTTTCCGAAAACTCTTATGTCCGTCTGTATATCATTTTTAATGATGATAACCGCGGTAGAGCGAACACCATCCATGCTTGCCACTTCCTTTTCATCGATAAAATCTGAGACCGTTCTTGCATTGGCCAAGTCTCGCTTGGTAATGGGGTTGAATCGCGGACCAAAATCGTAAAAGAAGTCCGTTAAGACAGGTGGTTTAAAGATCTCAGCAATAGGCGTTACTGAAGTGTATATAGTTTTACAGGGAGTTTCAGTAACTGTTGCAGTTGAATGGCGGTCTCCGATAAAACTGAATGCAGTTAAACTTGCTGCAATAAAGAGTGTGCTAAAAATGAGAATGCGCTTTTTCATATCAATGAAAGTTTAGTGTTTTTACCAAATGTATCGCGCCTTGATGCCGAAAGATTCCAAATGGTGTAAAAGGATGTAAACCGAATGTAAAAGATTCAATAAAAGCCTCTACCCACTGACAATGGATAATTTACATCACCTCTAAAAGGGCGTAAATGCAGGCTGCCAAGGCTCCGCCGGTGAGTGGTCCAAGAATTGGCACCCAAGAGTACGACCAATCGCTGCTGCCTTTGTTCTTCAATGGAAGTAGAGCATGGACGATTCGCGGGCCCAGATCCCGCGCGGGATTGATGGCATATCCGGTGGGGCCACCCAAGCTCAATCCTATTCCAATAACGAGAAGTGCCACCGGTAGAGCATCTAACGAACCAAGAGATATGGCTTCTCCTGCAAAGGAGCCGCCTGCAATAAAGAAAACGCCGAAAACCAAGGCAAAAGTTCCGATTACCTCCGTGACGAAATTCCAAAAGGGACTTCTGATGGCAGGTGAAGTGCAAAAAGTTGCCCTCAAAGCCTCCGGATCTTCCGTGGCATCGTACTGTTTCTTATAGCTGAACCAAACCAAGATATTGCCCGCCATGGCACCCAGTATTTGGGCCAGCATATATCCCGGAACCAATTGCCAATCAAATTTGCCCGCAGACGCAAGACCCAAAGTCACCGCTGGATTAAGGTGAGAACCGCTGACATTTGCACTTATAAAAACCCCTGTAAAAACTCCTATTCCCCAGGCTAACGTGATTCCTACCCAACCGGCATCCGAGCCTTTATTTCCTCTCAGCACCACATTGGCCACAATACCATTTCCGAGGAGAATAAGCATGGCCGTACCGATAAATTCAAAAATGTAGAGTGTCATTAAGTCGTTGAAGATGGTAAAAAAGAAGTTTTATTGAAACGCATACATACACGATTATTGGAGAAGATAACCTTTTGCCAAAGCTTTGTACCGTTCTATTTCATCCGATACTTTAGCCTCCGCCCACCCCAACTCTTTGGCCATGAGCTGAGCTACCACCCCTGACATATCAATACTGGCGCGGGCATCCAAAAAGAGAGCGCGCACGCGTCTTGCCAAAACATCTTCGATGGTTCGGGCCATCTCTTCACGAACCGCCCAGATCACTTCCGCTTTTATAAAGCTTAAACTCGGATGCAATTTCTCAGCCATATCCGCATCGTTTTTAATGATTTCACGAATTCGGTGACGGTCGACACCGTAAAAGCGAAGCAGATCGTCTGAAGGAACCTCCTGTTCAAAACCGTGAATGGGTAAGTGCTTTGATACCGACGGACGTTCGTGCAGTCCGGCTACAATAATGGCCTGATCGATTGCGTCCTCCCCCATTTTTCGATAGGTAGTCCATTTGCCCCCGGTCATTGTGAGCATCCCCGATAAGGACACATTGATTTTATGTCCGCGTGAAATTTCCTTTGTTTTCTTACTATCGCTCTTCGGAGCAACCAGCGGACGCAAGCCGGCAAAAATGGACAGAACATCTGCGCGGGAGGGCGCCCGCGTGAGGTATCTGCCTGCTGTGGAGAGAATAAATCTAACCTCTTCCTCCAATGCGCGCGGTTCTAAGGAGGGCTCATCTACCAGCGTATCGGTCGTACCCACCACGACTTTATTGTACCACGGCACCGCAAACAATACGCGCCCGTCATCCGTCCTGGGAATCAAGATGGCCGAATCACCCGATAAAAACTCCCTGTCCAAAACCACGTGAACGCCTTGACTGGGGACGATGGTCCTTTTGGCATCCTCATCATCCATTTTTAATATTTCGTCGACAAAGACCCCTGTGGCATTAATGACTGCTTTTGCTCCAATCGAATACTCCTTTTCCGACTCAACATCAACCGCCTGAACGCCCTCCACCATGCTATCAGAATTCTTTAGAAGATTGACTACCCTGAAGTAATTCACTATCACCCCATCGTTTTCGGCTATAGTTTGAGCGAGATTAATGGCAAGTCTGGAATCATCAAACTGACCGTCTTGGTAGATCACTCCACCGCGCAGTCCCTCTTCTTTAATGTTAGGGATGGCCTCCATGGTTTCAGCCTTGGTGATGCCCACTGAAGGGCCGAGTCCCAGTTTGCCCGCCATCATGTCATATACCTTGAGTCCGACGGTATAAAAGGGGCCTTCCCACCAGTCGTAATTGGGAATCACGAATTTCTGGTTGCTGACCAGGTGTGGCGCATTTTGTCGGAGTAGTCCCCTCTCGTGCAATGCTTCGTAAACCAGAGAAATGTCTCCTTGAGCCAAATAGCGCACCCCGCCATGGATCAACTTTGTACTGCGGCTAGAAGTTCCTTTGGCAAAATCTGCTTGTTCCAACAGGAGGGTTTTGTATCCGCGACTGGCAGCTTCGAGGGCTGCACCAAGACCTGAAGCTCCCCCGCCAATTACCAACACGTCCCAAACTTGATCTGGATGAGCCTCCAACTTCTCGATCATTTCCTCTCTGTTCATCCGGTTTTTTTAATTTAAGGTAATCATATCCAATCCTTCGAAAGTTCAACCGCTTTGAGCCATCGGTCATAATTCTTATCCCTCTCCTCCTCCGCCATATTCGGGTGAAATGTTCGGTCTTCCTCCCATTGGCTTCTCAGGTCTTCGATCTCCCAAAATCCAACGGCCAGACCCGCGAGGTAGGCAGCGCCCAATGCCGTTGTCTCATGTACTTTTGGCCTTACTACATCTATATTCAAGATATCTGCTTGAAATTGCATCAACTCGTTGTTCACCGCAGCTCCGCCATCTACCCGCAATTCTTTTATGGGAATGGCTGCATCTCCCTGCATGGCCTCCATCACGTCCTTCGATTGGTAGCAAATGGCTTCCAAAGCGGCTCGAGCAACGTGCCCTTTTTTGGTACCACGTGTAATGCCCGCAATAATTCCTCTGGCGTACTGGTTCCAATGGGGTGCGCCAAGGCCGGCGAAGGCAGGCACCATAAACACCCCTCCGTTATCGGGTACCGTTTTGGCCAACCTTTCCACTTCATCGGAATTTCGAATAAACTCCATTTCATCGCGCAACCATTGCACCACTGCCCCGGCAATGAAAATACTTCCCTCCAAGGCATAAGTTGTCCGGCCATCTATTTGCCAAGCAATGGTAGTCAATAAGTTGTTTTTGCTGGCAACCGGTTTATTGCCGGTATTGGTCATTAAAAAACAGCCCGTTCCGTAGGTGTTTTTAACCATGCCCGGCTCAATGGCCATCTGTCCGAAGAGGCTGGCTTGTTGATCGCCTGCTATGCCGGCAATCGGGATTCCGAAACTGCTTTCACCATAGACTTCACTGCTCGACTTAACCTCGGGCAAGAGGCTTTTCGGAATATCCAACAAGCTAAGTAACTCTTCATCCCAACCCAGGTCGTGAATATTGTAAAGCATGGTGCGGCAAGCGTTGGTAACATCGGTTATGTGGAGCTTCCCTTTAGTGAGATTCCAAATTAACCAAGAGTCGACGGTTCCGAAAGCCAACTCCCCCTTCTCTGCTCTCGCTCGGGCTCCTTCTACATTGTCCAGGATCCATTTGATCTTGGTACCCGAGAAATAGGCGTCAATTACAAGTCCCGTCTTTGACTGGATCAAATCAAAATGACCGTCCTTTCTCAACCCATCACAGATACCTGCCGTGCGTCTATCTTGCCACACGATGGCATTGTGAATGGGTTTACCTGTTTTGCGATCCCAGATTATGGCCGTTTCTCTCTGGTTGGTAATGCCAATGGCGGCAATATCGGAAGTATCAATTCCCATTTTGGCAGTTGCTTCGGTTATCACCGATTTTTGCGAAGACCAGATTTCTATGGGGTCGTGCTCCACCCACCCTGATTGAGGAAAAATCTGTTTGAATTCCCTTTGAGCTATGGCTTTAATTTTTCCTGAATGATCAACAATTATTGCTCGAGAGCTCGTGGTTCCTTGATCAAGGCTTAAAACGTATTTGGACATTATTCGTTTCTCATTGGGTG
>DATFKV010000342.1:0-2134 GCA_035268465.1 Cryomorphaceae bacterium
TGAATCTTTGGAAGATAAATTTGGCCAAGACATCAGCTTTGCATCTCAGGGTGTCTACCGCTTTTCAGGCAACCTCAATGAGGATGATCTAGAAATTTCATTGAAAATCTTAACCAAGCCTTTTGGGCTCAAAATATCTTCTGACAAAGGCGGAGTGGTTATCTTCGAGCCTTAATGAGGTCAGTCTCTTTTCTGTTTCTACTCTTTTTAGGGGCTCTGAATGCGTTCGGACAGGCCGATGACGGAATAAATTTTAAGCGATTCAGCGGGCAAAATCTGGAAGTCGTTTTGAAGACTCTCAGACAGAAAGAAGGAATTGCGATTTCATATGATCCCGACGCTATGTCGCAATTGACCGTTCCTGATATCGAGCCTGATGTGAAAACCATAAAAGCTTTTTTAGAAGAATGTTTAGAAGGCTCCGATTTTCGATTTGAACTAATTAGCGAAACCTATGTCATCATTCCTCTGGATACGATGTCAATACAGAAATCATTTCCGCTAAGCGGTATTATTCGAGATGAGCTGAACAGTGAATCTCTTCCTTTTGCGACGGTAAAAATCGCGAATACCAATCGAAGTACCACGGCCAATTCCGAGGGAAGATATACGCTCTTGGAAGTGCCATCCGACACCTCAACTATTGTGGTCTCTTATATCGGTTATGAGAAAGAAATAGTCAAGATTGGTCCAAATGCAGCAGCATCAGGAAATCTTAATTTTGATTTGAAGCCAAAGCTCAAAAACCTTCCGTCGGTTCAAGTTAGTGCCCGAGGCAAAAATTTACTGGAAATCGATGAAAACATCAGTCAACTCACCTTTAATCCATCGGAAATCTCAACACTCCCCAATCTCGGGGAAAACGATGTTTTTTCGGCTTTAAGAAGGCTCCCCGGAATCAGTGGAGGACAAGATGCTGAAAGCGGTTTGCGCATTCGCGGTGGCCAAACGGATCAAAACCTGGTGATGTTTGATGGGATTTCGGTGTACCACGTAGATCACCTTTTCGGTTTTTTGAGCGCCTTTAATAGCAACGTGATTAAAAATGTTCGCGTAAACAAGGGAGGATTCGACGCAAAGTTCGGTGGGAGATCATCGGGAGTTGTGGACATCACGGGAATAGATGGGAATAAAGTAAAGCCTTCGTTTCAAGCCGAGGCTACCATGCTGAGTGCAAATATCCTTTTGGAGCTACCCGTAGTTAAAAATAAAGCTTCATTGGTGTTTGGATACCGAAGGGCATTTACGAACCTCATTCAAAGCCCGACCTACCAAAACATCTTCAACAATATTTTCAATTCCAGCTTGCCTAATACTCCGGAAAACAATACGAATGTGTTTGAAGGAAATAGTGTTCCCGATTACTTTTTCAGTGACTTGAATGCAAAATTTAACTTCAAGCCTTCTGAAAAAGATGCCATTTCACTGAGCTATTATCAAGGTCAAGACGATCTGGACATTACTTTTGACGGAAGTCTGGACGACCTTACCAGAATATCTGAAGACCAAACCAATTGGGGGAATCAAGGCGGAAGTATCAAATGGTCGAGAAAATGGAATCGCAAACTTTTTACTTACGCCAACTATGGCATCTCTCAGTACTCAAGTAATCTTGAAGCACAAGAGACCTTTTTAGCACAGCAGGATACCTTCAGTCAGCGGTTTTTCGAACAGCAGGTGGAAGTGAATGACAACACTTTTCGGCTTGACAACAATTTCATCATCAATAAAACCTCGAGTCTCGAATTCGGGTGGTGGAATACTTCGAACCGAATAGTATCCCAAGCTCAGGATCAGTCAGAAATACTTCAGGATTCAACCATTACTGCCGTGAGTAATGCTTTCTATGCCCAGCTGCAAAAGAGGCTCGGTAAGTTCGATGCCAAAATTGGCTTCAGAGCCACTCATTATGACAGGGATGGGAATGTGTATCCGGAGCCCAGGTTTTCCGTTAGCTATCAACTGACCCCAAAACTTTCCCTGAAAGGATCTTATGGCATCTTTCACCAAATGATTCGCAGGCTAAACGAGCGTAGCTTATACTTTAGCATTCCAGAAACCTGGACCTTGGCGGGTGATAATACCATACCGGTACTACGCAGCGATCACTACATTATCGGAGCGGTTTTTCGTG
>DATFKV010000343.1:0-5322 GCA_035268465.1 Cryomorphaceae bacterium
ATACCTTGGGTCAAATATCTGTGGTTCAAAATCTTCCCGCACTCGTCACAGGGTTTGCCATTTCTGAATCCGGATTTGGCTTGGTGAGTGTCAAAAACAGAAATAGGATTTATCTTGGAGATTTCGAAGGGAACTTGTTGAACAGTTATTTGCTTTTGTTGAATGGAGAGCCCTTTATGAAAGGAAATGGAGATATGGCCTCAGGGTGTGATGGCTCTTTTCAAGGTGGCGAGTGCCCTGATTTCCTCACGTATTACACCGGCTATCCTCAAAACAATGCCGACAACGAACTTTACGGCATCAGTTTAGGAGAAGATAACTCCGTTGAGTTGACGCTCATCGAAGGTTTCAGCACCGAGGACAACCACATCGCCTTGAACCCGGAGGGTTTGATTTATGCGGTTAGAGAAGATAAGATTGACATTTTTGATCCTTCAGCGGGAGCGTACGTTCAAGAGAATATTCCCATTCAAACCCCGTCGGGACAATCTTTGAATGGATTTCCTGCGGCCACGTTCGATCTGAACGGGGTTTTATTTCTGGGGCGACCTTCCGATAATACCGTTTATAGCATCGACTTTGTAGGAGGCGTTGCCGAAGCTACGGTCGCTTTTTCGGGTCTCAGCATTAGTGGTGGAGATTTGATCGCCACCGGAACTTCTGATGATCAGGTCTTGTGGTTGGTGAATCGCACCCAAAGTACCCTCACCAATCTCTTAGATAACAGTGTCGTAGATCTGGAATTAAATGAGGTCAACGGGGCCTGCTTGCTGGAAGACGGTCGATTGCTTTTGGCAAACGGCAGCACCTCCGAAGCCGGGGGGCTTTATGCGGTAGATCTATCCGATTTTTCCACCCAAATGTTAAGTTTAACAGGTGGTCCTGAGGTATTCTTTAATGGCGATTTGGCATCAGGATGTCCATCCTCGGTGGCAGCGCTCACAGAATTCGCCTCAACCGACTCAAATTTTGAGAGGAATCTGTCCATCATGCCAAATCCATCTCGGGGCATGACTACCGTTGTTTTCACAGCATTGGAAAATGAAAGAGTCACCATAGAGATTCTTGATATGAGCGGAAGAGTGGTGGAGACTCTTCTTAATCGAAATAGCCAAAACGCAGGGGAACAAAGAGTTATTTTTGACGGCAGCAGGTTGACCAACGGAATTTATTTGGTGCGTATGACGTCCAATGATTTCCAAAGAGTAGAAAGATTGGTGGTCTCTCGTTAACCTCACCCCAATTGACATGTGGAGAGTGGCTGTTCTGACTTTTGGGATAGCCACTCTCTATTTTCCGTGCATCGTGTCCTTTTTCTATATTTGAAAAAAACCAACTATTGGCAAAATCAACTTTTAATCCCTCCGATATTCGGCGAAAAGCCATCGATCAAGTAGGAGTGGAGGAGCGCTGCTCTCGATTTCAAACGCGTAGTATAAAGACAGATGCGAAGAAACAAGGTTTGAAAATGGCCTTAAATATGATCGACTTGACCACTCTTGAAGGAAAAGACACCGAAGGAAAAGTGCGACAACTCTGCCATAAAGCAGCTCATTTGCACGACGGATTTCCCGATCTCCCTCATGTAGCTGCAGTCTGTGTGTATCCCACATTCGTAAAATTGGCAAAATCGCTCGTGGCCCAAAAAGGCATCAAAGTGGCCTCCGTTGCGACTGCATTTCCTTCGGGACAATCTTTTTTGAAGTACAAACTTGAAGAGACGAAAGAAGCTGCGGCTGAAGGAGCCGACGAAATAGATATGGTCATTTCACGCGGTCGATTTCATCAGGGAGATTACGCCTACGTATTCGATGAAATCAGTGCTGTAAAGGAAGCTTGTGGTAAAGCGAGATTGAAGGTTATCCTCGAAACGGGAGAAATTGGAAATCTCGACGCCGTTTATTTTGCCTCACGCATTGCCATCGCTGCAGGAGCTGATTTTATTAAAACCTCGACGGGTAAAATAAAGCCAGCCGCCACTATGCCCGTTACTTTGGTAATGCTCGAAGCTATTAGAGACCACTATCACGCTACCGGCGAAATGGTGGGAATGAAACCTGCAGGTGGAATTTCCAATGCCAAACTTGCACTTCACTACCTCATAATGGTAAAGGAAACCCTGGGCGAAGCTTGGCTAACCAATGAGTGGTTTCGGTTTGGAGCCAGCTCCTTAGCCAATGACCTGCTCAAACAACTGGTAAAACAAGAAACGGGAATTTATCAATCTGCAAATTATTTTGCCCTCGACTAATATGGCCAAAACGAAAAAAGACTCTTCTTGGGATTTGTCTCCCGCACCTGAAAGCACGGGACACGTTAAAATCGATAAGCGTTACGACCTTTTCATCGATGGAAAGTTTGTGCCTCCTTCGACGAAGAAGTATTTCAAAACTGTAAATCCTGCCACCGAAGAAACCTTGAGCGAAATCGCTTTGGCAGGAGAGAAAGATATAGACCGAGCAGTGAAAGCTGCAAGAAAAGCCTACGACACCACGTGGTCCAAAATCTCGGCTGCCGAGCGCGGAAAATACATTTTCAGAATTGCTCGACTCATCCAAGAGCGCGCACGAGAGTTTGCCGTGATTGAATCTCTGGACGGGGGGAAACCTATCCGTGAGTCTCGAGACGTGGATGTCCCTTTGGCCGCAGCGCACTTCTTTTACCACGCGGGGTGGGCCGATAAGTTGGATTATGCTTTCGCAAATAGCTCTCCTACTTCGATTGGTGTGGTCGGTCAAATCATCCCTTGGAATTTTCCGTTGCTCATGGCAGCATGGAAATTGGCACCCGCTTTGGCATGCGGAAACACCGTAGTCCTAAAACCCGCCGAGACAACCTCGCTCACCGCTTTAAAGCTGGCTGAGTTGATTCGCGATGCGGGTCTTCCTGACGGAGTGGTAAACATAGTGACCGGCGCCGGCGAAACGGGAAAGGCGCTCGTCGGGCACTCTGATGTTGATAAGATTGCCTTCACCGGATCAACTGAAGTGGGTAAGATGATTCGTCGTTCTCTCGCCGGAACATCCACCAGATTAACCCTGGAGCTGGGAGGTAAAGCGGCTAACATCGTTTTTGAAGATGCCGCCATTGATCAGGCAGTTGAAGGAATTGTCAATGGCATTTACTTCAATCAAGGTCATGTATGCTGTGCCGGCTCTCGGCTCTTTGTGGAAGAAAATGTGGCCGAAGAGGTGATTAGAAAGTTAAAACACCGCATGGACCAATTGATTGTCGGTGACCCGATGGATAAAAATACGGATGTGGGTGCCATCAATTCCAAAGGCCAACTCCAAACCATCGAAGAATACTTGAAGGCAGGTGAAAAAGACGGCTTTGAAATGTACCAATCTCAAGTAGCTGTTCCGAAGAAAGGATACTGGTGTAGACCCACTTTGTTTACCCATGTATCTCAAAGCAGCATCATTTCCAAAGAAGAAATATTCGGCCCCGTACTCGCGATGCAAACTTTCAGAACCATTGATGAAGTTATTGACAAAGCGAACAACACTCCTTACGGCCTTTCTGCGGGTGTTTGGACAGACAAGGGTTCTAAGATTTTCAATCTCACCTCTCGACTCAAGGCAGGTGTCGTTTGGGCAAACACATTCAATAAGTTTGATCCTACCTCGCCATTTGGCGGGTACAAAGAATCGGGCTTTGGCAGAGAAGGAGGTCTTCACGGCTTGTCAGCTTACTTAAAATTGCAAGGATAATGGCCAAGAAAAACACATCATCAACCGAAGGAATAGCAGTCATGAAAACCTACAAACTATTCATCGGAGGTGCTTTCCCACGAACCGAGAGTGGTCGATTCTATCCGCTGCGCAATGGCTCGGGCGAGTTGATCGCCAATGTCTGTCTTTCTTCGCGAAAAGATTTCAGAAATGCAGTGGTCGCTGCCGGAAAAGCCCAATCAGGCTGGGAAGGTAAATCGGCTTACAACCGTTCCCAAATCATCTACCGCATTGCAGAAATGCTACAGCAAAAAAAAGAGCTCTTTGTAAAAGAGATGAAAGACCTCGGCTACACTGACAAACGTGCAAATGATGAGTTCTCAGCCTCTGTGAATTACCTCGTTCACTTTGCCGGTTGGTGCGATAAGTATGTGCAAGTATTTAGTTCAGTAAACCCCGTAGCATCATCGCATTTTAATTTTTCCGTTCCTGAACCGATGGGAGTGGTGGCCTCTTTTGCCTCAAACAAATCTGCATTGCTCGGTTTTCTTGAGTCTTTCATTCCTGCCATATGCGGTGGCAATACAGTCGTTGTATTGGCTTCAGAAGATATGCCAACTTGTGCCATTACTATGTCCGAAGTCCTCGCTACTTCCGATGTGCCCGGAGGGACGGTGAACGTGCTGACGGGAACACGCTCAGAATTGCTTTACCATTTTGCTTCTCATATGGATGTGAATGGCTTTGTGATTTGGGATGCGGAATCTGCCGACTCTATTGCTATAGGTCAATATGCTGCAGAAAATGTGAAACGGGTTAGCTACTACAATTCGGATGGTGCAGGCCTTTTATCTCCCCAAAGAATAATGGACTTGCAAGAAATCAAGACAACTTGGCATCCCATCGAAAATATATCGGGGGCAGGCTCGGCATACTAATGAATGGGGGAGCGTATTCTTTTTACTTTTGCAAAAAATAGGTCATGCCAGCAAAAATAGCCTTAATCACCGGTGTAACGGGACAAGATGGAGCTTACCTCTCAGAACTTCTGCTCGATAAGGGATATGAAGTTCACGGGGTCAAGAGAAGGAGCTCACTTTTCAATACCGATCGAGTGGATCATCTCTACAAAGACCGCCACGAGAAGGATGTCAATTTTTTCTTGCATTACGGTGATCTTACCGATGCTTCGAATATTATCAGACTGATTCAAGAAGTGCAGCCCGATGAAATCTACAATTTGGGAGCACAATCTCATGTACAAGTTTCATTCGAAACCCCCGAATATACAGCCAATGTAGACGGAATGGGCGTCTTGAGAATTCTTGAAGCCGTCCGAATTTTGGGATTGGAAAAGAAGACCAAAATTTATCAAGCCTCTACGAGTGAACTGTACGGTATGGTGCAAGAGACACCGCAGACGGAAAATACTCCTTTTTATCCCAGGAGCCCTTATGCCGTGGCCAAGCTTTACGCATTCTGGATCATTAAAAATTACCGAGAAGCCTACAATCTCTTTGCAGTTAATGGTATTTTATTCAATCATGAAAGCCCTTTGAGAGGAGAGACTTTTCTTACTCGAAAAGTGACGAGAGCCGTTGCCAGAATTAAGCTTGGCTTGCAGGAGAGACTTTTTGTGGGAAACCTT
>DATFKV010000344.1:0-2012 GCA_035268465.1 Cryomorphaceae bacterium
TTTCCAACACAAAGTTCAAATCGAGAAGAAGGATAAATTCTTTTTCAGAGCCTACGCAACCAGCGAGGATGCCGGAAACAGTTATGATGCCGTTTTGACCGGTGCCTTAATGTCTGACGCCCACATGACCGAGGGTACTTATTACCGTTCTTACTCTCAGAACTACGAAACGTTCAATGAGCAACTATTCATGGCGGGAATGCCAAATCCCGATAGCACGGAATACGCATCGACAAGGCCTGATTTTATTGATTTCTTTGATCCTGAGACGGGCACGGCCCCCGGCTTCGCAGAGGCAAACACAGCTTGGCGAATGATGGTTCAAAGTGATCAATTGCAATGGGCTCAGGACAATGCAGAGTTCATGCAGGACTACAACGAGATTGTTGAGAGAACTACGAAAGGACAAGGAGAAAATGCCTTTTTCGAACCTGGTACCGCCCGTTTCGACTCTCTATTCAATGATGTTACATCACGGTTATTTACCGAAGGAGGATCTCGCTTCTATGATAGATCCAGTCTCTATCATGCTCAGGGGGAATACATTTTTGATACGCGGATCGGTAAAGTAAGAATGGGAGGTAGTGGAAGACTTTATCGACCTAACTCAAGAGGAACAATATTCGAAGACACATTAGAATATACGCGTCAAACGATAGTAAACGAAGATGGCACGACCTCTGTGGTAAGGGTAGACTCTTCCTTCAGGGAAGTGACCAATTGGCAAGCGGGAGCTTACGTAGGCTTGGAGAAAAAATTCGTTGACGAACGACTAACCCTTCAAGCCACTTTGAGAATAGATAAAAATGAGAATTTTGATGCGGTAATATCTCCTGCAGCCAGTTTGGTATTTCAGCTAAACGAAAATACGATTTTGAGGGCAGGTGTTTCTTCTGCAGTTAGAAATCCGACGATGGCCGATCAATTTCTCTATTACGATGTGGGACGGGCCATACTGCTTGGTAATCTTTCCGGACAGGACTCTTTGGTGAGTTTGGAATCATTTGACGAGGCGAGAAATAGCGCATTATTTGATTGGAATCAACTTGATTTTTTCAACGTTGACCCTATCGAACCCGAAAAGGCAAGAACCTTTGAGGTCGGATATCGGAGTACTATATCAAATAAGATTTATGTTGATGCAAGCTATTATTACACTTTCTACGAAGACTTTATAGGTTTCAACATTGGGTTAACACTTCCCTATACTCCGCAAGCTGAAAGACCTGACTTTACTAGCTTACAAGTTTACAGAGTAGCGGCCAATGCACGCGAGACAGTTACCACTCAAGGATTTTCAGTTGGAGTGAACTACTATTTCTACAAGACATTCGCTCTAACGACCAATTACAGTTGGAATAATCTGGTAAGCGGCGAGGATGATCCGATTATTCCTGCCTTCAACACTCCCGAACACAAAGTAAATATCGGCGTGAATGCTCGAGATCTTAAAACCGACTTGGGATTCATGCAGCTTAAAAATTGGGGATTCAGTGTAAATGCGAAGTGGGTGGACGGATTCATTTTCGAAGGCAGCCCTCAATTTACCGGATTTGTCCCTTCATATTACATGGTTGATGCAGCGGTAATGACAAACTTTAAGAAGATTAATACGACACTAAAACTTGGAGCTTCCAATCTTACAGACAATAGAGTATTCACCGTTTATGGTGGTCCTTTTGTAGGCCGCATGGCTTATTTTTCAATTGTGTATGAATGGATGAACCGATAAAAGTCTTAATTTAACATTCTATCTATTGTAAAAAAAAGCACGTATGAAGAAAAATTTACTCGGCCTAAGTCTGGGAATATTCCTAGCAGCCTCGTTTCAAACGCAAGCGCAACGCTACGCTACAGAAATATTCACTTCCAATGATGTGGAATCTGACGTTGTATACGGTGCCAATGTGAATCCTTTCTCAATTCCCGGAATTCAGACTGATCCTGATACTTGGAATGCTGAAATGGCAGCTCTCAATGCCAATATTGATAATGGCGAGCCATTTCCGGAA